>JASLEN010000265.1 GCA_030151105.1 Dysgonomonas sp. | reverse complement strand
CCCATCGCTATTGCTGCCCATAAAAGTATCTGGAAACTATAATTTTGATAGATATGGATTGCGATAAATGGTCCTACTGCCATTGCTACATTCATGGCGGTGGAATAAAAACCAACACCTTCGGCACGTCGCTCAGAAGGTACAACGTCAATGGTGAGCGTACTTGACGATACGGTAGATAAGCCCCAAGTTAGTCCATGCATAAATCTAACAAGGATAAATAACATAATCGTAGTTGCCCAAAAGTAACCGAAGAAAACTAATACATAGCCAATGAAGCCGATGAGAAGCATCCTTTTTCGAGGAAATCTATCTACTAGAAATCCAGAAAATGGGCGAACAAAGATAAGAGCAATGGCATACGATGCCAACACAATCCCTGTTTGAGATTGCGGAACTCCTAGATGCTCAGTAATATATAAAGGAATAGAAGGCATGAGCAGGTTGAATGAACATGCCATCAAAAAGTTTGCTATACAAACATTTATAAAATTAAGCGACCATAGTTGTGGTTTCATTTCTACAAATCATTTAAATTCTTAATAGCGCGTTTAGCCTGTTTTAAGATTTAAGGGATTATCACATATATTCGCTAAGTTCTAGCCAGCGCATGGTTTTTTCGTCTATTTCGTCTATCAGTATTCCTATTCTATCTGATTTAGCCATCAATTCTTCGGTGGATAAAGCACCACTAGAGAGGGCAGCTTCTATCTCTTCTTTTTCTTTCTCCAATTTAGGAATCAAAGAGTCCAATTCTTCAAACTCTCTTTTTTCGTTGAAGGTAAGTTTCTTTTTCTCTTCCTTCTTCTCCTGTTTGGGCTGAGTATTTTCTATCTTGGTTTGAGCTGCTTCTATAGCTTGTAGAGCCTCTTTTTCTTCAGCCTCTTTTATTTCTTTCCATTCACGATAGTCCGAATAATTACCTGGGAAATCTTTTATTTGTGCCTGTCCGCTAAAAGCCAAAAGATGGTCAACCACCTTGTCCATAAAGTAACGGTCGTGCGAAACTACAATGACGCAACCCTTGAAGTTTGTCAGATAATCTTCCAATACATTCAATGTCTGAATATCTAAATCATTCGTAGGCTCATCCAGAACAAAGAAGTTAGGATTGGTAATCAATACTGTGCATAGATATAGTCTTCGTCTTTCTCCTCCCGAAAGTCTATACACATAGTCATGTTGTTTGGCAGGTGGAAAAAGAAAATGTTGAAGAAACTGAGATGCTGTCATCTTTTTACCATTACCCAAGTCAATGACCTCGGCAATGCTCGTAATCACATCTATCACTTTCAATTGATCGTCAAACTCCAATCCGTCCTGACTATAATAACCAAATTTTACGGTTTCTCCAATATCAAAGTTGCCTTTGTCGGGCTGTACCTCGCCCATCAGCATTTTTATGAAGGTCGATTTGCCAGTCCCATTGTTTCCTACAACTCCCATTTTCTCATAACGAGAAAACACGTAATTGAAATCTTCTAGAATTTTTATGTCTCCAAATGATTTGTAAATACTATTAGCCTCAAATATTTTGTTACCAATGTATTGTCCTTTCATCTCTAGCTGAACCTTACTATTATCTCTAGTTTGCTTCGCTTTCTTTTCTAGATCATAGTAAGCATCAATTCTTGAGCGAGATTTTGTGCCTCGTGCTTGTGGCTGACGACGCATCCAGTCTAGTTCTTTGCGAAGTAGATTGTTTGCTCTATCTATGTCAGCACTTTGGGCACTAATGCGTTCATCCCTTTTTTCGAGGAAGTAGGAATAGTTGCCCTTATATTGAAATATTTGTTGTTGATCAATCTCTATAATCTCAGAACACACTCTATCCAAGAAATATCTATCATGCGTAACCATCAATAGCGACAATCGAGAGCGTTGCAAGTATTCCTCCAACCATTCCACCATGTCTAGGTCCAAGTGATTGGTAGGCTCATCCAAGATAATCAAATCGGGCTCTGTAATCAAGACATTGGCAAGTGCCACACGTTTTAATTGACCTCCCGAAAGTTCGGAAATCTTTTGACTGAAATTGGTTATTTTCAATTGAGCCAGAATCTGCTTGGCTTTGTGCTCATAGTCCCACGCCTGCAAAACATCCATTTGCTGGAGCACCGAGTCTAATTGACTATGATCGTCTGAATTAATAATCTGCTCATACTTTGCAATCAGGTCTGTAATCTCATTTCCTGAGTGAAAGCAGGCCTCTATTACTGATAAGTTTTCAGGATATTGAGGGTCTTGCTCCAAGTAGGCAATTCGCAAATCTCTACGAGTCGAGATATTTCCCGAATCATAAGGCTCTTTTCCCGACAGGATATTGAGGAGTGTAGTTTTTCCAGAACCATTTTTAGCGATAAGACCTATATTGTCTCCCTCTCTGATTCCGAAAGATATATTTTCGAATAAGACTAATTCTCCAAAGCTTTTGGTTAGTCCTTCAACTTGTAAAATTGATGACATATAAATATGTGGATATAAATAACTAGCTATTTTTAAGTGTACACAAATATAGCGAAAAAGGATGAAGAAAAGGTGCTGTTTAGCCGAAAGTACAGATTAATAAATGAAGCTGTGTAACAAACTAATTTAGTAGCGAGTCTTTATTCTTAGACATTACTTTATATTTACTTTCAACACTGCTTAAAAACTATTCTATGGCTAATTCTTCATTCATGACACTCTCAGACTTCTTTGAATATTGGACTTTGTTTTCAAGTTATGTTAGTGTCGGTACTATTTTCCTTTGGGCATTTTTAGGAGGATTGTTGGGCTTTGTATTGATGCTAATTGTAGAAATAGTTTGGCGGAAGAAAATAACTGTAAAGCGTAGGTATAAATTTCTACAATACGTTACCTATCTTTATTTTGTATTTTTTCCTCTTTATGCTGGATTTTGCTTTACTCAATGGTTTGGATTTCATGCCATAGAAGGACAAGTTATGAAAAATATTCCAGCTGTTTTGGGAGAAACTAATCTGTTATTTAATGAGCATTTGAGAGAGAAAATCGAAGAGCTAATCGGAGAAGAATCTCTGAATTACACTGTTAATTCCATTGTTGACAATAGTTTAGATTCAGCCAGTAAGATGATTGCTAGTCTGAATGGAAGTATTGATACATTGGGATTGAAAGAAAAAGGAGCGATTCTTGTGACTTCACAAGTCGTAAAGTCAGGGGTTGTTAAGTCTCAGGTCAAATCTCAAGCATCTAGTGTAGTAGGTGAGGGGCTTACTTTAAATCAGTCACATGTAGAGGAGTTGATGAGTACTGAGATAAGCTCACTCTTGGAGACAGGAGTGGTGAATGTGGTGGTAGAGAAAAAAATAAAAGGAATCTTTGGCGGTTTGAAAATGCAGGCTCTTCTTTTCTTTCTCCTCGGTATGGCAATTCCAATTTGTGAGATAATTTTGGCTCACTATTTAGAGCGAAAGAGATTGACAGAACTCAGCAAGTTAAGCCAAAATTAAGTCTGTCAACCAATGAAATACAGGAATCATCAAAGCCGTCATTACTCCCATCAATCCTATTGCGAGGCCACTGATAGCTCCTTCGGTTACTCCCATTTCCATAGCTCGTGCTGTGCCTATCCCGTGTGAGGATGCACCTAAGGCTAAGCCTTTGGCAACGCTACTTTCTATCCCGAAAAACTTCAAGACTGGAGGTCCTATGATGCTGCCATATATTCCGCAAACAACGACAATGATTGCTGTCAACGATACGTTGCCTCCATACTGCTCAGAAATGCTCATGGCTATTGGCGTAGTCACCGATTTAGGCTCCAAACTATAAATTAGCATTTGGTCAGCTCCTGTTAGATGTGCCAGTAGAATAACGCTAGAAATGCCTACAATGCTGCCAATGAAAACTGCTGTAAGAATAGAAATCGTATTTTGACGAAGCATATTCAATTGCTCATAAAGAAGATACCCAAGAGCAACAACTGTAGGTCCAAGAAGAAAATTGATGAAGTGACTTCCTTTGGCAAAGGTTTGATATTCAATGCCTGTTAGCTGCAAAAATGCAATGATGATGATGATGGAAATGACTACTGGATGCAAAATAGCAAGCCTCGTTTTGGTAAATATCCATCTGCCTAGCATAAAACTACCTAACACTAGAGCTAGGATAAACTCTGTGGACTCAAATAATTTTATCATAATCTTTTCTTCTTGTTTCCATCTTTTGCTGAATCAGTCCCACCACCACTATTACAAATATGGTACTAATTGCAGATACAATGGTGATTGAAAGCCAATACTGTTTTAGTAAATCGAGCGACTCTAGTAACCCTACTCCAGCAGGAACGAAAAATATAGCCATGTTGCGGGTAAGTCCTGTTGATATAGAACGGACTCTTGCAGGTTTCAAGAGGTTGAAATAGAGGGCGCAAAATAGGAGAATCATTCCTATAATGTTTCCAGGTATGAATCCACCAATCAAATGGCTGATGATTTGTCCTGCGAAATAGAATAAAAGCAATATCAGAAAACCAATAATAACTTGCATTTCTTTCTATGATTTTTGACAACTCTCGAGGAGAATTGTGTTGTAAAACACAAAGGTAGGGCAAAAGAGATGAAATAGCTAAATCAAATGCAGGTTTTGTTCTGTGCAGAGTGTTAAAATTATTCTTCTTCGAATAACTCTAATGAGAATGTTTCTCCATCATAAACAGCATAGGAGAAATAGCTAATCCAATCGCCAAGAACTACTACTCTTGAAGATTGTGAGAGCATGAGGTCCAAAAGGATATGACGATGCCCAAAGATGTAGAAATTGATGTCCGGAGTTTCTTTATGATGTTTCTTTGCAAACTGAACAAGAAACTCTTTGTCTTCGCCCAAATACTCAATGAAACCGCCTGTAGAGCGACTATGGTTAGACCAACGATGAGCAAAACCAACTGTCCATCGAGGATGAATGCCAGCGAAAAGCCATCGTAAAAATTTATTATGAAATATAGAACGCAAGAACTTGAAAGTGACAGACTCATCACCCAAGCCGTCTCCATGATCAAGGAAGAACTTTTTGCCAAAAATATCAGTGATGAGTGTTTTTGTGTGAACTATCATTCCACACTCATCTTGCAA
>JASLEN010000236.1 GCA_030151105.1 Dysgonomonas sp. | reverse complement strand
CTTGTTGAGAAATAGAACCCACATTTCCTCGTGTGGCAAATCAGCAAGAATGGGGTGCATGATGTCATAAACACTTTTGCTAGATTGTATAAGTGGCTCTATCTCCGCTTCTGCGAGTTTTCTTCTTCGTCCAAGTTCTAGGGCTGCAATAATGGTCACAGCTTTTGCCTCACCTATTCCATGAAAGTTTTTGATAAGTTCTTTGATGGTGAGTTTACCTAAAGTATTTAGATTATTATTCACTGAGTGGAGAATGCGTTGAGAGAGTTCAACAACTGTTTCGTTTCTACTCCCTGAGCCTATGAGGATGGCGAGTAGCTCAGCATCAGATAAAGAAAATACTCCTTTGGAGATTAGTTTTTCACGAGGTCTGTCGTCCTCTGCCCACTGTTTGACACTTAGTTTATTCATTTGATATAGTTCGGTGTTGCGTTTTTCGGGAGATGAAAATAGGAAGTATAAATGATAATTCCACTTTGTTTTTGAAATAAATAAATTTTAGATGTTATGTTTTTGTTTCTAACTTGTCATAAGATTAGAAGATGGAAAAAGAATTATTCATACAAGAGTTTTTGCCTCTGCGTAGTAAGTTGTTGAGATATGCTATGCAATTCTTGAAAGCTGAAGAGGAGGCGGAAGACATCACTCAAGAGGTGTATGTGCGCCTATGGAGCATGGGCAAGACTTTGCATGAGTATCAAAATAAGTCTGCTTTGTCATACTATCACTAAAAATCTTTGCATTAATAGGTTGAAAGCGAAGCAATATAGTGACGAAGCATTGGAGTTTGATGTACCTTATGATTCTAGTCTTCCTGATAAGGATTTGCAGAACAAAGATGATGCAGCGCATGTAGTGCGGATAATTGAAAACTTGCCCACTTTGCAACAAGCGATTCTGAAAATGCGTCATATAGATGACCTAGATATTTCGGAGATTGCTGAGCTGACAGGAAGTAGCGTGGAGGCAGTGCGAGTAAATCTATCGAGAGGGCGAAAAAGAGTGAAAGAGCTTTTTCTAAAAAGAGAAAATTATGGAACAAAAGAATAAATATATAGAAGATTTGCTAGAAAAGTTTTTTGAGGGATTGACTTCTTTAAAAGAAGAACAAGAGCTTTATAAATTCTTTTCGGAACAGAGGGACTTACCTCAAGGGTTGGAGCAATATCGTCCATTATTTCAGTATTTCGAAACTGAGATGGATAGTGAATTGGAACAAACTTTTGGAAAAGAAAATGATGTGGTAGCTGACGCTACGCTACAACTTAAACACAATACACTACTTAACACGAAATGGATATTTGTGGTGTCGGCTGTTGCAGCATCATTGCTTCTCCTTTTTGTTGTAAATCCTTTTTCAGAGTCTAATGACTTTAATATTTATGAGGGAAGTTATGTGAGAATTGATGGTGCGGTGAGTTATGATGCGGCAGAAATAGAGACTGAACGCTTGCGAATAGAATCTTTTGTAGAAGAGCGACTTGCGTGTCTTGATGCACCCTTTGCAGAAGCAAGTGAAAAAGCGAAACTCTTGCAGATGGATGAAGAAGTGGAGGCAAAGCTGACTCGCTTGCGAGAGCCATTTATGCAGGCTCGTTTGCAGGTTATGGCGATAGAAAAAATAGAAAACTTGAGTCAGCCATTAGCTTTGCAATGAAGAAAAATATGAATGGAATGTAAAACTTATTAATATGTAAGATTATGAGAATACGTGTAGCAATTTTAGGTCTAGTGTTTGTGATAGGCAGTCTGTCAACAAGCATTTGGGCACAAACCAATTTGAAGAAGTGGGTAGAGGAGGCTCAGAACATTGATGAGGTGGATGTGACGATTATCAGTGAGCGGAATCCGAAAACTAAGAAACTATCTAGTTCTATGATTTCTATCAATTTCAAGAACAAACCAGAACTGGAAGCAAAACTCTATGAGGCAGCGAAGAAAGATAGAGATAATGCAGACAAGGTAATAGAGAATAAGAGAAATGGGAAGATAGTGCCAACTGTTTATGAATTTAATTTGCCCAATGAGAAATATAAATTGGCAAAGTATATTTTCTCCAAATCTAAAAATGGCTCTGTGTCAGTAGTAGTCAAAGAGGAAGACTACTCAGGAGGGTGAAAGATAGATCAAAAAAACAAAAAAGCGTGTGATAAATCATCACACGCTTTTTTGTTATCATAAAGTCGAAAATTACATTTTCACTCTTTCTACATACGCTCCGTCAGCAGTATTGATTTTGATGAATTCGCCTTCGTTCACAAATAGAGGAACACGCACCTCAGCTCCAGTTTCTACAGTTGCTGGTTTCATTGCATTAGTTGCAGTATCTCCTTTGATACCTGGTTCTGTATAAGTGATTTGAAGTACAACCGACTGAGGAAGCTCAGCTGTCAAAACAGTTTCTGTTTCAGCATGAACTTGCACGTCAATGTTATCTCCTTCTTTCAAGAAATCTACTCCTGTAATTTGTTCTTTAGGGATAGAGATTTGCTCATACGTTTCGTTGTTCATTAGGTTGTAGCCCATTTCGTCAGCGTATAAGAATTGGTAAGGACGTCTTTCGATACGTACTTCATCAATTTTTACACCAGCATTGAATGTTCTTTCAAGAACACGACCTGTAGTTACGCTTCTCATTTTTGTGCGCACAAATGCAGCTCCTTTTCCTGGTTTTACGTGTAGGAACTCCACAATTACAAAGTATTGTCCATCAAGGTCGATGCACATTCCGTTTCTTATATCAGCAGTTGTTGCCATCTTTTTCTATTATTTTTTTGTTTAATGTCTTATCTGTTTGTTTTGTGTAGCTCAATCTATCAAACCTCTGTTTTTCAACAAGTGGTCTGCATTAGGTTCTGCTCCTCTAAATTTCTTGTAAAGAACCATTGGATCTTCCGAACCTCCTTTAGAAAGTACATTCTCTCTAAATGCTTTTGCAGTTGCTTGATCGAATAATCCTTTTTCTTCGAATGCGTTGAAAGCATCAGCATCAAGAACTTCAGACCAAAGATAGCTATAATATCCAGAAGAATATCCACCACTGAAAATGTGAAGGAAATATGTACTTCTATATCTAGGGATGATTTCGTCAATCAATCCTGCCTTTTTCATAGCATCTGCTTCAAATTTGCTCACATCAAATCCAGATTTTTCTGTGCTTGTTGCCAAGTTAGGTCCATCTGTAATGGTGTAGTAAGCCATATCTAGCATAGCTGCTGCTGCCAATTCTGTAGTTCTGAAACCAAGATTGAAAGTGCTACTAGCCTCTATTTTTTCTATCAAAGCATCAGGGATAACTTCGCCAGTTTCGTAGTGTTTTGCGTACATTTTCAACACCTCTGGTTCAAATGCCCAATGCTCCATGATTTGTGAAGGAAGTTCCACAAAGTCACGAGGAACAGAAGTTCCAGAAATTGTATTATAGTTACATTGAGACAATAGTCCGTGCAATCCGTGTCCAAACTCATGGAACATTGTTTCCACTTGGTCTAGTGTCAATAGTGCAGGTTTGCCATCAGCAGGAGGATTGTAGTTTCCTACATTATATATGATTGGATATACTTGCTTGCCATCTTTTACAGATTGTTTGCGGAAGCTACCCATCCATGCGCCTGGTTTTTTAGCTCCAGAACGAGCATAACTGTCAAAGTAGATAACACCGATAAGTTTGCCATCAGCCTCTGATACTTCAAATGCTTCTACATCTTCGTGATATACAGGAACGTCAATTTTAGTGAAGTTGATTCCATATAGTTTGTTTGCTACTGCAAATACACCTTCTCTCACGTTGTCTGCTTTGAAGTATGGTCTTACCTCCTCTTCGTCTAGGTCAAATTTTTCTTTACGTACCTTTTCAGTATAGTATGACCAATCCCAAGGTTCTATTTTAGAAACTTTGTCGCCACTTTTTTTAGCCATTGCTAATAAATCAGCAGATTCTTTTTTCGCTTTCGGAACAGCATGTTTCCAGATGTCTGACAATAGTTTGTTTACATTGTCTGGAGTTTTAGCCATGGTTTCATCTAGGGTAAAGTCTGCGTGAGATTTATATCCTAGTAGGTTTGCTCTTTCGAGACGTAGAGAAATTATCTTTTCGATATTCTTTTTGTTGTCGAACTCATTGTTGTTGTTTGCACGATTGTTCATCGCTGTAAACAATTTTTCTCTCAATGCTCTATTCTCAGAGTATTGAAGGAATGGTTGCCAGCTTGTGCCGTCTAGAGTGAAAACCCATTTGCCAGCTTTGTTTCTGCTCTCAGCTGTTTTTGCTGCTGCCGCCACTACGCCAGATGGTAGTCCTGCTAGGTCTTTTTCGTTGTCGATAACTAGTTCAAAGCTCGAAGTCTCTGATGTTACGTTATTCCCGAAGCTAAGAGAAAGCATCCCTAGTTCTTTGTTGATTTCTCTCATGCGAGCTTGTTTAGCATCGTCAAGAGCGATACCTGAACGAACGAATCCTTTGTAGAATTTGTCAATCAATTGTTGATCTTCTCTGTTGCGATTTTGATAATCGTTTTCTTTAACAGTTTCAATACGTTTGAATAGATCAGGATTCAAGTTGATGTTGTCGCTATGCTCTGTAAGTAGAGGCGTTACAATAAGTGCTATTGAATCTATTGTTGCATTTGTATTTGCACTTTTTATTGCAAAAAATACTGATGATACTCTATCTAGCATTTCGCCAGCTTTGTCTAGTGCCACTATTGTATTGTCAAAAGTAGCTTCTTCTGAGTTTTCTACAATCGCTTTTATTTCGGCACTATGTTGTTTCATTCCTTCTTCAAAAGCAGGGATGTAGTGCTCTGTTTTTATTTTGTCAAATGGAGGTACTCCGTGTGGAGTGTCAAACTCCGAGAAGAACGGATTGTCATTCCCCGAGCCAGAATTTCCGCAAGATGCTGCCATAATTGCTAGACTTAAAATGATTAAGTACTTTTTCATACTAGTTAAAATGTTTATTTTTAAGATACTAATTGTTCTAATATTAATATAATGTAGCACATCACAAGGTTATAACAAAATGATGTGTGTTATAATTGGATGAACAATAAAGAGTTCTGAGAACTTCCTCAATTGCAAAAGTAATTAAAATTAAGTTTAGAGTGAAAGAATCAGATGACCTAAACGGCAAAATAATAGCTATATGTGGCAAATTCTTGTTTATTTTCAGTAGATTTGATACAAGTTCAAAAACAATTAACAAACTGAAATATGAAGAGTCATAAACTCACAAACTATAAACTGCTTGTCTTGCTGTTCGTGCTATCAGCTACTTTTTTGATAAGTTGTGGCACAACACCCGAATCTAAATTGAAGGCTATTGCCGAAAATGCTCAAAAAACATGTCCTCAAGTTCTGGATGAACATACAAGTATGACTAGTGTTGAATTTGTTTCGCCACGAACTCTAAAATATACCTACTTGACTAAAACTAATTTTAGTGAGGAAGAAAAAATAATGATGGAGGCGGGAATGAAAAACGTATTGCTTGATGTGTTGAAGAAACAACCAGAATTGTCATTCTATCAAGAAAATGAAGTGCGCTTCGAACATCGCTTTCAGGATAAAGATAAGCAAGCGGTAGTGCTTGTAAATATCTCTCCTGCCGACTACCAATAAAATAACCATAATATCCACTAAACCATGCTAAACCTAATAAAAAAAGATATTTGGCTCAAGCCTTACCGCTTGGCTATTGAGGGACGACATAAATATGCAGAATACAAAGAGAAGCTCTTGACTAACGATGGTCTTATGAGTTTGCCTGATTTTGCATCTGGTCATGATTACTTTGGTTTGCATCGTACTGCACAAGGCTGGACGTTTAGGGAGTGGGCTCCTAATGCAACAGCTGTTTTTTTAGTGGGAACTTTCAATAACTGGCAAAAGAGTGCCGATTTTCAGTTGAAACCTATAGGGTATGGAAAGTGGGAGATTGATTTGCCTGTTGATGCCTTACAGCATTATGATTTGTATAAACTTATTATTTGTTGGGATGGGGGTGAAGGAGAACGTATTCCTGCATGGGCTACGAGAGTGGTGCAAGATGAACAAACAAAACTATTTTCGGCTCAGGTATGGAACCCCGAAAAACCTTATGTTTTCAAGAATAAGAATTTCAAACCAGATACCAATCCTCTGCTCATCTATGAGTGTCATATCGGTATGGCTACCGAAGAAGAGAAGGTAGGGACTTACGAAGAGTTTAGGTTGAATGTATTGCCTCGTATCAAAAAGGATGGATACAATGCCATACAAGTTATGGCAATTCAAGAACATCCTTATTATGGGTCGTTTGGATATCATGTGTCTAGCTTCTTTGCCGCGTCATCTCGTTTTGGTACGCCCGAAGAGCTGAAACATTTGATTGATGATGCTCACGATTTGGGTATTGCGGTCATAATGGATATTGTGCATTCTCATGCCGTCAAAAACGAACTAGAAGGTCTGGGTAATTTTGATGGCACAGGCTATCAATATTTTCATGAGGGAGAACGAAGACTACATCCAGCATGGGACTCGCTTTGTTTTGATTATAGCAAAAATGAAGTTTTACATTTCCTTCTGTCCAATTGTAAATATTGGCTCGAAGAATATAATTTCGATGGTTTCCGTTTCGATGGAGTAACGTCTATTTTGTATCTAGATCATGGTTTGGGTACATCGTTTATGAGTTACGATGATTATTATAATGGCAACGAGGATGGTGATGCTATTTGCTATCTTACTCTTGCGAATAAATTGATACATGAGGTCAATCCTAATGCTATTACCATAGCAGAGGATGTGAGTGGTATGCCGGGATTGGGTACTAAGATAAAGGATGGGGGCTATGGTTTCGATTATCGTATGGCACTTAATGTTCCCGATTTTTGGATTAAAACCATCAAAGAGAAAAAAGATGAAGATTGGCATCCTTCAGGGATTTTCTGGGAAGTGACAAATCGACGAGCTGACGAAAAAACAATCTCGTATGCCGAAAGTCACGATCAAGCCTTGGTGGGAGACAAAACGGTAATATTTAGATTGATAGATTCTGATATGTATTGGCATATGTCTAAACTCTATGGTAGTTCGGGACAGACGGATAGAGGGATTGCCTTGCATAAGATGATTCGTCTAGTGACTGCTACAACTATCAATGGAGGTTATCTGAATTTTATGGGTAACGAGTTTGGGCATCCAGAGTGGATTGATTTTCCTCGTGAGGGCAATGGCTGGTCGCACAAGCATGCTCGCAGACAATGGTCTCTTGTGGATGATGAGAATTTGAAATATCATTTTCTTGGAGATTTCGACAGAGATATGTTGGCGTTGATGAAGAGTGTGAGGAAATATCAAGAAACCACACTTGTGAGGCTCTGGGATGATAATAATGATCAGGTTTTAGCTTATAGCAGAGAGAAGCTATTGTTTGTTTTCAATTTCAATCCTTCTCAGTCTTTTGTCGATTATAAGATATTAGCTCCTAGTGGAAAATATAAAGTCGTTCTCAATACCGATTCTGCGATGTATGGAGGAAACGAGTTGATAGATCCTACGATTGAGCATTTTACAGAGCGAGACGAGTTATATGTCAAGGAAGATAAGGGCTGGCTGAGCCTTTATATACCATCTCGAACTGCATTTGTGTTGAGGAGAATAGATTAAGGTTTCAGACCTATTTATTATCCATTTGAGTGTAACGCTCACTAAAAGTTATATCAGAAAAATAAGATATTAAATATTAACAGTTGCTTAAATAGAATAGAGGATGGAATTTCTATCCTCTGTTTTTTTGTATAAGTAATAACTTTCGGAAGTCGAAGTTAAAAGTCTTTGTGCAGACAATTTCTTGTCTTATCTTTGCTTCTGATTATTTTAATTCAAAGCATAACAAACCAAAAATATGAAATTATATCCATTAAAATTTGCTCCTATCCTTAAGTCAATACTTTGGGGAGGGAACGAGATCTGTGAGTTTAAAGATATTACACCACGTCAAAATGGAATTGGCGAAAGCTGGGAAATTTCGGGTGTTGAAGATAACGTATCTGTTGTGTCAGAAGGTGAACTGAAAGGTAAAAGCCTTGATCAACTTATTGACGAATATAAAGGGAAGTTAGTAGGAGAATCTGTTTTCCAAAAGTTTGGAAATAAATTTCCTCTACTTATCAAGTTTATAGATGCAAGAGACAATTTGTCTATTCAAGTGCATCCAGATGATGAGTTAGGGATGAAGCGTCATAATTCATTTGGAAAAACAGAAATGTGGTATGTAATCAATGCTGAAAAAGATGCATTCCTTTATTCTGGTTTCTCTAAAAAAATGACTCCAGATGAATATGTTAAAAGCATTGAAGATAATACATTTGTAGATGCATTAGACCAACATAAGGTGAAAGCTGGGGATGTGTTTTTTCTTCCTGCAGGACGTGTGCATGCTATTGGAGCAGGTACTTTCATTGCAGAGATTCAACAAACATCTAACATAACTTACCGTATCTACGATTACAATCGTAAGGATGCAAATGGAAATGGACGTGAATTGCATACCGAACTTGCAAAAGATGCAATTGATTTCAATATATATGACAATCATCAAAATCATTACACACGCAAAAAAGATGAACCTGTACTCCTAGAGTCATGTCAATATTTTACAACCAATCTGTTGGAATTGGATAAAGAAGCAAAAAGGGACTATTCTAAAATAGATTCTTTTGTTATCCAAATCTGTATGGGTGGAGCATGTGTTATCAAGGATGACAAAGGTAATAGCCTGAATGTGAAGAAGGGCGAAACCATTCTTCTTCCTGCCGATACACAAGGTGTGACTATTGAGCCACAAGGGTCTGTTCTATTGTTAGAAACATACGTATAAAGCATCAGCATGATGAAAGGGCTGTTGCTTGTAAACACGGGAAGCCCAGCGAGCTCGCACAGAAGAGATGTGAGAGCTTTTGTTGAGGCTATGTTGTCAGATCCGTTGGTGATGACTGTGGCAGATTGGTTTAGACCAATCTTGGTAAAAGGTATCATAGGGCCGTTTAGGCAGTTTGCTTCAGCTAAGAAATATGATCTTATCTGGGATAAAAAACTAGATGCATCACCCTTAATGTATGGTGCTGAGCAGTTGGCACGTTTGCTCGAAAAACAAACGGCTATGCCAGTGCAAGTGGGGATGAGGTATTTAGAACCTAGTATTCCGAATGCTTTGGCAAAACTAGATGCTCGAAATAGTGAATTGACAGAAATTGTAGTCCTACCACTTTTTCCTCAATATGCTGAATCGTCTTATATGACGGCTGTAGAAGAGGTGAAGAGAGCTTGCATTGCTTGTCATTGTTCTGTCCCTGTTCGAGTGATAGAGCCTTACTTTAATCACCCAGCCTATATCAAAGCTATTGCAGAGAGTATGAAACCATACTTGCAAGAGGATTACGATAGGGTCTTGTTCAATTTTCACAGTCTTCCATTGGATCATGTGGAGAAAGGATTTGAGAAAGGTAAGGAGTTTGACTATGTGTATCAAGCAAAAGAAACAGTAAGACTTGTTCAACACGAATTAGAGTTAGATGTAAAGAAGGTGAGAGTCGTTTTTTCTTCAGCTTTTGGAAAGAATTGGTTAGAACCAGCTTTGACCGATCAAGTGGAGGAGATGGCGAAATCGGGCGTGAAAAAAATAGTTGCCGTCTCGCCTGGTTTTGCAGCAGATAATCTTGAGACTCTGTTCGATATTGATATAGAGGCACGTGATATCTTCCTTAAGAATGGGGGAGAGGAGTTGAGGTATATACCCTGTCTCAACTATCAACAAATATGGGTTGACGCTATACAGCAAATAATATTATAATGTTTTCAAAACGCAAACGAATCTTATTTTTAAACGATAGTTTGGCTCTAGGTGGTACTGAAAAACTACTTGTGAGCTTGTTAAATCATCTAGTCGAAAAAAAGTGTGAGGTAACACTCATTCTACCTGTCGAGTCTGAAGAGAATGTGCTCTTACCTGAGCTTTCGGAAGAGGTGAAAATGATCTACCTCTATGAGGCGGAAGATTCTCGCTTCAAGCGAAAAATGGGAGAGGTACGCATGATTTTCAGAACTAAGAAATTTCTTGCGAAAAAAGGAATTGATGAGTTCGACTATGATGAATTTGTTTGTTTCAAAGAGGGATTCTACGCTAAGATGTTTAGCGAAATGAATAAGCCAAAAACTCTTTGGCTTCACAATATCTTATATGTCAGAGAGTATAATCCTAAGGGGCTGAAAGAACGCTTCTTGGCTTGGCTTAATAAGAAAGAAATCGCAAAGGTTCAGGAATCTTATGCTCTGTATGATAGAGTGATAAGTGTTTCGGAGGCTTGCAAACACTCGTATATGAATGTCGTTTTTGGAGGGAGCCTTCCTATTCAAGATATTCGTATTGTGCCTAATGCGATTGATTTAGAAAAAGTAAGAGAATTGTCAAAAGAATACATCTCAGATAATCTTTCTACTTCTAAAACGAAGTTTATTCTCTTAACAAGGATGTCTCCAGATAAACGTATTGATCGAATTTTTAGCGCCTCCGCTCGGTTGGTGCAAGATGGCTATGAAAACTTTGTGGTCAATATTCTTGGTTCGGGAACAGATAATGAAGAGTTTCAAGAGCAAGTTTCTCATCTCGGTTTAGAAAACGTAGTAACCTTGCATGGGAAGAAAAATAATCCTTATCCATATGTCAAACAATCTGATTGGTTGCTGTGCGTGTCGGAGCGCGAAAGCTTCTCGCTTGCTGTTTTAGAGGCTATGACGTTAGATGTGCCTGTGATGACTACTGATTGTGGTGGTCCTGCCAATCTGATCGAGAATGGTAAATATGGGCTTCTGGTGGATAATAGTGGCGATGGAGTATATGAGGGGATGAAAAGCATATTAGAGGATAAAG
>JASLEN010000227.1 GCA_030151105.1 Dysgonomonas sp. | reverse complement strand
CACAAGCGCTACTACCACAAGGGCAATAATTCCATTTCTTTTAATATCCATTGATATATTCCGCTAAAAAAACCGAAGAAAAAGAGTGATTCCGTTGTTTCAGTCTTTTTCTTCGTTTTCTGCTCTTTAGATTTCTTATTTTGTGTAAAAAATTATCTTATTCCACTATTTTTAGCTTCAATGCTCAAAGTAGCATGAGGTACAGCACGTAAGCGCTCTTTAGGAATAAGTTTTCCTGTTTCACGGCAAACACCGTATGTCTTGTTTTCAATACGAACTAAAGCTGATTGCAAGTTTTGTATAAACTTCATTTGACGTTGAGCCAAACGACCAGCTTCTTCTTTTGACAATGTTGATGCCCCTTCTTCTAGTACCTTGAATGTAGGCGATGTATCTGAAACATCGTTTCCATCGCTATTTGTTATCGCTTTTCTAAGATGCTCATATTCATCTTTAGCTTTTTCTAGTTTTTCGTTAATCAACTCGCGAAACTCATCCAATTCCTCGTCTGTATATCTTGTTTTATTATCTAACATAATTTCTAAATTTAAAGTTGTTTTTTAATAAAAAGTCTCACTCCTCTCTAGTGTAAAAGTTTATGATTGTTTTTCAATTTTCATTTGCAGCACAAACTCGTCCATATCAACGTCTTCGCCTTCCAAAGTATCTGTCAATGCAATGTTGTCAGCTAGTACTTGAATTGCAATATACTCATTATATTCTAAAATAACATTGTTTACTAGCTCATGCTTTGCCACATAAATATTAATTCTGTCAGTTATTTCAAAACCACTATTTTTTCGAATATTTTGGATTCTATTAACAAGCTCTCTTGCAATACCTTCCTTGCGTAAATCTTCAGTAATTGTAACATCTAGTGCTACGGTTAATCTGCCTTCATTAGCAACTAACCATCCAGGGATGTCTTCTGAAACAATTTCCACATCCGAAAGTTCAATTTCTTTTTCAACTCCATTTACGTCAAGCATATATGTTCCAGCTTTAGAAAACTCATTGATAGCATCTTGCTCCATTGTTTGGATAGCAGCCGCAACAGCTTTCATCTCTTTGCCAAAACGAGGTCCTAGTTTTTTGAAATCAGGGCGAATGCGTTTTACTAGAACTCCAGAGTTTTCATCTACATACTCTAGTTCTTTCACATTCACTTCGTTCAGAATCAAATCACGAACAGCTTCTATATCTTCTTGTTGTTCAGTATCCACTACTGGTATCATCACCTTTTGAAGTGGTTGACGAACTTTCAAGTTTTCTTTTCTACGAAGAGCAAGAACCATTGAAGAGATATCTTGTGCTATTTGCATACGCACTTCCAATTTCTTATTCACTTTATCCGCTTCATAAGTAGGATAATCTGCTAAATGCACCGAAGCATGAGACTCACGTCCTGTCACTTTCATCAAGTCGCAATACAATACATCTGCATAGAATGGTGCAATAGGCGCCATCAATTTAGATACAGTTTCGAGACATGTGTAGAGCGTTTGATAAGCAGCTAACTTATCTTGAGTCATTCCTCCACCCCAGAAACGTTTGCGGCTCAGTCTAACGTACCAGTTACTTAAGTGGTCGTTAACAAAGTCCGAGATTGCACGTCCTGCTTTAGTAGGCTCGTAAGTTGCATAATACTCATCGACATCCTTAACCAGAGAGTTGAGTAAAGATATAATCCAACGATCAATCTCCTGTCTTTCATCCATTGGTAGAGCAGCTTCTTCGAATGAGAAGTTGTCAACATTGGCATACAGCGCAAAGAAAGAATAAGTATTGTAAAGTGTTCCGAAGAATTTACGACGCACTTCCTCAACTCCTTCTATATCAAATTTCAGATTATCCCATGGCGATGAATTAGTAATCATATACCAACGCAAAGGGTCTGAACCATATTTGTCTATTGCCTCAAATGGATCTACACCGTTTCCACGACTTTTTGACATTTTGAAGCCATTCTTATCAAGTACAAGACCATTTGAAATTACATTTTTGAATGCAATTCTGTCCTTGAACATTGTAGAAATAGCATGAAGTGTAAAGAACCAGCCTCTAGTTTGATCTACACCTTCTGCAATAAAGTCTGCTGGATATACTTTTTCAAATTCTGTTTCTTCTATATTTGGATAGAATACTTGTGCAAATGGCATTGCTCCAGAATCAAACCAAACATCAATCAAGTCTGCTTCACGCTTCATCGGTTCTCCCTTGTCTGATACCAAAATTATATCATCAACATAGGGGCGATGCAAATCTATTTTTTCGTAATTTGTTTTATCTAGATTTCCTACTTCAAAACCTTGCCACGGAATTTCTTTCATAAATCCTGCGGCTATTGATTTTTCCATTTCGGCATATAGTTCCTTAACAGAACCGATGCATTTTTCCTCTGCACCATCTTCTGTTCTCCAAATAGGAAGTGGCGTTCCCCAATAGCGGCTACGACTTAAATTCCAATCTTGAAGATTCTCTAACCATTTTCCAAAACGACCTGTTCCAGTTGATTCTGGTTTCCAGTTGATTGTTTCGTTCAATTCCATCATGCGCTCACGACAAGCTGTAGTTCTAATAAACCAACTATCTAGTGGATAGTACAAAACTGGTTTATCAGTACGCCAACAGTGAGGATAGTTATGCACATGTTTCTCTACATTGAAAGCACGACTTTGCTCCTTCAACATAATGGACAGATCAATATCTAGTGTCCTATCTTTCTCACTCAGCTTTTCATCATACGCATTTTTAACAAAGCGTCCTGCAAATTGCTTATAGAGTTCTACATTTATGTTTTCTTTTACAAATGTAGGGTCTAAATCTTCTAAGTTGAAGAACTTACCCGTCAAGTCCACCATTGGACGTTCGTTTCCTTCTTTATCCAATAGCAACAAGGCTGGCACATTGTTCGCTTTTGCTACACGAGAGTCATCTGCTCCAAATGTGGGAGCAATGTGAACAATACCTGTTCCATCCTCAGTAGTTACGAAATCGCCAACTATCACCTTGAATGCTCCTTCACCAGGATTTACCCAAGGTATGAGTTGTTCATATTCCATTCCTGCGAGATCAGAACCTTTATACTCTCCTACTACTTTATAAGGAATCAACTTTCCATCATTCTTATAATCTTCCAATGCTAAATCTTGCGCTTTGGCATTGAATAGTTTAGGCATTAGAGATTTAGCACACACTACAGTTACCTTGTTATGTGTATATGGATTATATGTTTGAACGGCTACATAGTCAATATTTGGTCCTACTGCCAATGCTGTATTGGATGGAAGTGTCCAAGGAGTTGTAGTCCAAGCAATAAAGAAAGCCTCACCCCATGCAGTCATCTCTGCTTTGGGTGCTTTCATCTTAAACTGTGCTATTGCCGTTGTATCTGTTACATCACGATAACAACCTGGCTGATTCAGCTCATGCGTACTCAGTCCTGTACCCGCCGCTGGCGAATAAGGCTGAATAGTATATCCTTTATATAAATAGTCTTTGTTGTAAAGTTCTTTCAACAAGTACCACAGAGTTTCGATATATCTGCTATCGTATGTAATATATGGGTCAGACATATCTACCCAATATCCCATATTACGAGTAAGTTTTTCCCACAAGTCAGTGTATTTCATCACATCCTTACGACAAGCTGCATTATATTCTGCTACGGAAATTTTCTTTCCAATGTCTTCTTTTGTGATTCCAAGCGCTTTCTCTACACTTAGTTCTACAGGAAGTCCGTGTGTATCCCATCCAGCTTTACGATTTACAAGAAAACCTTTCATCGTTTTGTAGCGACAAAAAATATCTTTAATCGAACGAGCCATAGCATGGTGAATACCTGGTACTCCATTAGCAGAAGGTGGTCCCTCGTAAAAAACGAACGAAGGCGCATCTTTGCGAATATCTAGACTCTGTTGAAAGATATTTTCTTTATCCCACTTTTCTAATATCCTTTTATTGATATCAGAAAGATTAAATTGGTTGTATTCTGTAAACCTTTTCGACATTGTAATTTCTTGTTCTATATTATACTTTTCAAAAATCAACTCAATAGTTGACAATCATCTTATTTTCTAAAATTCCACAAAGATAATCATTTTACAACACAAACACACAAACTTTTATTTTTACTAGCTCACAATATCAAGGAGCTATAAGCAATTGAGAATTTTTAATTACGCAAATCTTTATTTTGTAACAACAACTACACTATCTTAGTCTTTATGAACAGAAAACAATATTGTAATATTAAATAAAAAGACCTATAACATGACCGCTCAAAAGAACTTCAAAAGACAAGTTGAATTATTCTGGACAACCTTTGAAAAAGAAGAGGCTAGTATCCGAAAAATGATGTTAGAAAATACAGATCCAGAAACACTTGTGCAAACAATGTCTAAAACACTTAAAGTGGCTTTTGAAGATATGCCATTTGAAATAGGAATTAATAAAGAGGATAAGCATGAATTGATTTTATCTCCAAATGGAAATAGAATAATACTCATTCAGATAATGTATCTACTTAAATATAAGCCTGAACATTTGGATAAGCATTGGAATTTCTACTCTTCTAAACCTGCTCATGGG
>JASLEN010000213.1 GCA_030151105.1 Dysgonomonas sp. | reverse complement strand
AGAAATTGCACAACAACTTGGACTTCCTATAGGGACTGTAAAAAGCCGTATATTCTTCGCTCGCAAGAGATTGCAAGAACTTTTGAAAGATTACAAATTCATCGACAGAGAGTAATAAACAACAAACATCTATAACAAACGCCTAGGGGAAAATCCTCTGGGCGTTTGTCATTTAAAGCCCCTAGGAAAGGTCTAAACTTTATATTTCTTAAAAATTGCTCATTCTTATAGATTATCCCTATATATATTAGACGATATAGATGAATTATTACTAAATTTGTGTTTGAAGTTTTTTAATAGAAATAATAAGTTTAACAAAATATAAACACATACTTGTATGAACAATTGGTTTGAATGCAAAGTGAGCTACGAAAAGATGTTGGAGAATGGCATGCAGAAAAAAGTAACAGAGCCATACCTAGTAGATGCACTTTCGTTTACTGAAGCAGAAGCAAGAATTATAGAGGAATTGAAACCATTTATTACTGGTGAATTTGTAATTGCAGACATCAAACGAGCAAAACTTTCAGAATTATTTTTCTTTGATGGCGGAGATCGTTTTTTTAGAGCCAAAGTACAATTTATAACCCTTGATGAAAAAAGTGGTGCGGAGAAAAAAACGTCTGTCAATATGCTTGCACAAGCATCAGATATAGATGAAGCTTTGCGAGTGGTAAAAAAAGGTATGGAAGGAACAATGGCTGATTATGCTATTGCATCGTTAGTAGAAACTACCATCATGGATGTATTCCCATATAGCGACGACTCCAAAAAGAGTATCGTTCTCTAAACAATATAACAGCATAAAAGAAAGGACTAAGATAAATGAATATTACTGATAATCTAAAAAAAATAAAAGATAGCTTACCAGTTGATGTTGATTTAATTGCAGTATCAAAATTCCATCCAGTTTCAAGGATTCAAGAGTTGTACGATGCTGGGCATCGCATATTTGGCGAAAGTCGTATGCAAGAAATCAGCGAAAAGCATATACAACTCCCTAAGGATATTGAATGGCACTTTATTGGGCATTTACAGCGCAACAAGGTCAAAGATATTGTTCCTTATACCCACACGATACATAGTGTGGATAGTCCTCGTTTATTCGCCGAAATAACGAAACAAACAGAATTACAACAGAAGGCTGTACGCTGCCTGCTACAAATACATATTGCTGACGAAGATACCAAATATGGATTAAGCATGGATGAGTGCAAGACACTACTTGGCCAAACGGACTGGCGTGATAATAAATATGCCTACATTGGAGGAGTGATGGGAATGGCAACTAATACAGAAAATGAAGAGCAAGTGAGAACTGAGTTCAAGAAATTGAAAACTTTTTTTGAAGAACTCAAACAATCATACTTTGCTGACGACAATCGTTTTTCTGAAATATCTATGGGAATGTCTGGCGACTACCAACTAGCTGTAGAGGAAGGTTCTACAATGGTGCGCATTGGGACAACTATTTTTGGAGAAAGAGAATATTAAGCAGATTTAGAATCGTGCAACAAAATAAAAATACAACTACACGATTTGATTTACATATAACATGAATTTGAAATGAATATACAACAATTAGAATATATTATCGCTGTAGATAATCATCGTCACTTTGCCAAAGCTGCCGAAGCTTCATTCGTCACGCAGCCTACGCTTAGTATGATGATCCAGAAATTGGAAGACGAACTTGAAGTCAAAATATTTGACCGTAGCCAACTTCCAGTACAGCCTACGGCAATTGGAACTCAAATTATTAATCAGGCACGAGTTATTATCTCGCAAGTCAAACAAATCAAAGAAATAATACAAGAAGAGAAAGGTATTGTACAAGGTGTTTTCAGACTTGGAATCATCCCTACCATTGCTCCTTATCTACTACCAAAGTTAATGCGAGTGCATGAGGAAAATGGTTACGACATTGTGCTCACCATAGAAGAAACAACTACTGACCAAATCATAGAGAAATTATTGAATGGATCCATAGATGGAGCGATTCTGGCAACACCTCTCAAGAATGATAAATTGACAGAGCGTCCTGTTTATTATGAACACTTTTATGCCTATGTTTCACCTCGTGAAACTTCGTTATATGCCAAAAAAGAATTGGATGAAGAGGATTTGAATATCAATAGACTATGGCTATTGGAAGAAGTACATTGCTTCCGCAGTCAGATTCTTAAGATTTGCAGCAATAGAAAACGCAAAAGTTCGCACTCTCTGTTCTCTTACGAGGCTGGAAGTATCAGCACCTTGGTAAATATTGTAGATGATAATAGCGGCTTAACTATCATTCCAGAAATGGCTATAAATGAATTAAGCGAGCGTCAAAAAGCAAATATTCGTCCATTGAAAGATATGACAGCTGTTCGTGAAGTAAGCTTGGTAACAAGAAAAGAATTTTTGAGAGAGAGAGTCTTGGATATTATCATCTCCGAAATTCAAAAATCAGTTCCTAAGAATCTTCTAGACATGAATATGAAGAAACATGTCATTGATATCTAAAATACATTAATAGTATTGTTGGGGCATTAGCTCATCTGGCTAGAGTGCGACACTGGCAGTGTCGAGGTGATCGGTTCGAGTCCGATATGCTCCACAAATCTTTGACTAAAAGGATCTCAAATTAATTAATTTGAGATCCTTTTTTATGATTAACATCAGAACAGGGTAAAATATAAATAAGCTATTCCTACAGTTACACCAAACACAAAAGGAATTCCTATTAGAAGATTAATACAGCCATGGCTCACTTTATTTGCTCCATCACCTGATTCACCTTTTAGGTATTTTAAAGGCTTAGACACTCCTATAAATTTGAGAATACAAAAACGAATACGAACACCAATAGAACGAGCCAAGTCAAATAAAAAGCTCGACAGGGTTTCCCCTATCGAGCTTCTTGTTGAATCTTATTATAGAAGTCTTATTTTTTTTCTGCTATAGAAACTTTAGATCCTACCAAAGCATAGTACAATAGATATACTAGACCAGCCACAATTACCCAGTAGCTACTGATAAACGATACAGAGTCTGCAATCTGACCTTGGATAAGAGGCAAAATACCTCCACCACACACCATTACCATAAAGATACCTGATGCCATTGTTGTATATTTTCCAAGTCCTTCTACTGCAAGGTTGAAGATACCACCCCACATCACTGATGTACAAAGTCCACAAAGTACCAAGAACATAACATTGATAGGCACTTCAGCCAATCCAAATGAAATATCTGATTGGAATACTGGCATACTTACAGTTGTTGTAGTAGGCATTAAAATAGCCAATAGAACGAATACCAATCCTAGAAGAGAGAAACCTGTCAACATCGCTTTACTTGAGATTTTAGCTCCTAGTGTAGCACCAATAAACAAACGTCCAATCAACATCAAGAACCAATATGTTCCTACTACAGCACCTGCAATAGTAGTATTTATACCTAGTCCACCTTCTGCAGCACTACTCGTCATAAATAGGTTTACAAAGTTAGGCACACCTACCTCGATACCTACATACACAAAGATAGCGATAGCACCTAGTACAAAGTGAGTATATTTTAGAGCTCCTTTGATAGAGTCCATTGTAGAACCCTCCACTTTGTTTTCAGCACCCATGTGAGGCTCTGGAAGATCCATCACAAATAGTACAACAAATACAAGAGCAAAAATACCCATTGCAATGAACAAAGCTGGATTAGCATCTTTGATAGATGCTTGAGCTGCATTACCAATCAAATAACCAACAAATACTGGTACGATAGTAGCTGCTAAAGAGTTCAATGATCCTCCAATTTGGATCAATTGATTACCTTTTTTACCACCACCACCAAGAGTGTTCAACATTGGGTTAACTACAGTGTTAAGCAAGCACATTGAGAATCCTGCAACAAATGCCCCGATCAAGAAAACTGCAAAGCTTTCTACTTGTCCTGATAAGAACTGGATTGCAACACCTACAAAACCTACAGCAACTGCTGTTAATGCTGTTTTTTTGTAGCCAATTTTAGTCAACAAAAGTCCAGCAGGAATACCCATAAATGCGTATGCGATGAAGTTTGCAGCATTACCAAGCTGAGACATGAAGTTAGTTGCTCCAAACTGATTTTTTACAATTACTCCCATTGGATTTTGCAACCCTGTAACGAAAGAAATCATTGCAAAAAGAGCAATCATCATCAAGATAGGAATCAGATTCCCTTTTTGTTGTTGATTAGTTGTCATAATAGTTTTAATTAAATTGTTATATTATTTTTTGTTATTATTATCTTATAATCTCTATTTTCTCAGGCATTCTCAAAGAGTGGCTGTATCTTGTACAAACTACTCTTTGAGACTATCCTGTTTGCTCTATCAATGACACACGTTTGTGTCCAGAGCTTCATGGTCTTTAGGTTAAATGAAGATTGATTTGGTTAAAACGTCATAAAAGTACATTTCATTTATTAGTTTAAGCATAAATCAAACATGTTTTATAACATCCTTTCATTGCCCCTTTTATAATTCTTTAATCAGAGATAAATATGTATTTTTATATAATTTATGGTAGTAGCGCAATCATAGGCTGAAAGCACTTTGCCAACAGCACCGCATAACCATCTAATATACATAGCAATGATTTAGAATTATATTTTCTACGACCTCAATATTGGTCTTAGAGAATCAAAAATTGCAGTCAAATAAGTCATCAACAAATTGTTAAAATAAATAATATTCAAGCATGGATTCTATCAAATATATTTACAAGATCGGTCATGGTCCATCAAGTAGTCATACGATGGGACCTCAAAAAGCAGCGACTACATTCAAAGAAAAGAATCCGAATGCTACCTCATATAAAGTTACCCTTTATGGTAGTCTTGCCGCTACGGGCAAAGGGCATCTAACAGACTTTGCCATCGAAAAAACATTAGACCCTACTCCTGTAGAAATAATTTGGAAACCAGATGTGTTTCTACCTTTCCATCCCAATGCCATGAAATTTGAGGCATACGAAGGAGAAAACATGACAGACGAGTGGACTATCTACAGTATTGGTGGTGGAGATTTGGCAGATGAACATACTCGCTATGGGCAAAAATCACTCTACGAGCATACGACGATGAAAGATGTTCTAGCATTTTGCACCAAAACAGGGAAAACTTTTTGGGAATATGTAGCTCGTACTGAGGGGCAAGAAATATTCGACTATTTGGCAACCGTCTGGAAAGTGATGGAAAAAGCTATAGAAGATGGTATCGAAAAAGAAGGCTTACTACCTGGAGGTCTAGGACTACAGCGCAAAGCCTCTACATATTATGTTAAAAGTAAGGGTTATCAAGGTTCGATGAAGAGTCGTGCACTAATATATGCGTATGCCCTAGCAGTGTCGGAGCAAAATGCAAGTGGAGGCGAAATAGTAACTGCCCCTACTTGTGGTGCGTGTGGAGTAGTCCCTGGAGTATTGTATCACTTGAAGCAAAATCACAATTGCTCGGAACAAAGAATTATTCACGCCTTGGCTACCGCAGCTCTTGTCGGAAATATTGTTAAACAGAACGCTTCGGTTTCAGGTGCAGAAGTAGGTTGTCAAGGAGAGATTGGCGTGGCTTGTGCAATGGCAGCTGCTGCAGCCTGTCAGCTATTTGGAGGATCGCCACATCAGATAGAATATGCAGCCGAGATGGGATTAGAACACCATTTAGGATTAACCTGCGATCCTATTGGAGGACTTGTACAAGTTCCGTGTATTGAACGAAATGCCTTTGCAGCTGCTAGAGCCCTAGATTCATGCTCGTTTGCCATGCTTTCGGATGGGAAACACTTGGTGAGCTTCGACAAAGTTGTTAAAACCATGAAACAAACTGGACACGATCTTCCAAGTCTCTACAAAGAAACTTCTACAGGTGGACTTGCTATTTTTGGACAAGAGGATAAATTGTAATTTTATTCTGTCCGTTATTTTATCATAAGATATGCCCATATTCATTGAGCAATTGTTCAATAAAAGTCTTAACTTTGTAAAAGAAACTTGATAGATAAAAACAATAACAAATATATTTATATAAAAATGAGTAATATTAAAACAGTAGAAAAAGCAGCTGATAACATCCGAATATTATCGGCAGCAATGGTAGAGAAAGCAAAATCTGGTCACCCTGGTGGTGCTATGGGTGGAGCAGACTTCATTAATGTATTGTATTCTGAGTTTTTAGAATATGATCCAGAAAATCCGACATGGGAAGGAAGAGATAGATATTTTCAAGATCCAGGACACATGTCACCAATGTTGTATTCAGTTTTAGCTTTGACTGGTAAATTCTCAATGGACGATTTACAACAATTCCGTTCGTGGGGAAGTGTTACACCTGGACACCCTGAGGTGGATGTGATGAGAGGCATTGAAAATACTTCTGGTCCACTAGGTCAAGGGCACGTTTTTGGAGTAGGTGCAGCTATTGCAGCAAAATTTCTTAAACATCGTTTGGGAGATTGCATGAATCAAACCATCTATACACTTATTTCAGATGGAGGTATTCAAGAAGAAATTTCTCAAGGTGCGGGACGTATTGCTGGAAACCTAGGACTTAACAATCTAGTTATGTTCTACGACTCTAATGATATCCAACTTTCTACTACAACTGAAGAAGTAACAAAAGAAGATGTAGAAGCAAAATATAAAGCTTGGGGATGGAGAGTTATCACCATCAACGGAAATGATGTTACAGAAATACGTGCAGCATTGACTGAAGCTAAATTGGAAGCAAAAAAACCAGTTCTTATTATTGGTAAAACTAGAATGGCAAAAGGAACAGTAGATGCAGAGGGAAAACCTTTTGCAAACCTAGTTTCTACTCATGGTCAACCATTGAGTGCTGCTGGAGCTTCTTTCGAAAAAACAGTGGAAATGATGGGTGGAGATGCTAAAAATCCATTTGCAATTTTCCCTGAGGTGAAAGAACTTTATGCAAAACGTGCTGAAAAACTAAAACAAATAGTAGCTAAGAAAAAAGCAGCAAAAGCTGAGTGGGCAAAGGCAAATCCAGAATTGGCAACAAAAATGGAAAAATGGTTTGACAAAAACTATGTTCCAGCTATCAATTGGGAAGCTATTGAGCAAAAACCGAATCAAGCAACACGTGCAGCATCTGCAACGGTGCTAGGTGAATTGGCTAAAAATGTAGAAAACATGATTGTTTCTTCTGCTGACCTTTCTAACTCAGACAAAACTGACGGCTTTTTGAAGCATACAAAAGCAATGAAAGCGGGAGACTTCTCAGGTGCATTCCTGCAAGCGGGTGTAGCTGAGTTGACAATGGCTTGTTTGTGTATTGGAATGTCTCTACATGGAGGTGTAATTCCTGCCTGTGCAACATTCTTTGTGTTCTCTGACTACATGAAACCAGCTATACGTATGGCTGCTTTGATGGAACAACCTGTTAAATTTATATGGACACATGATGCTTTCCGAGTGGGAGAAGATGGTCCTACACATGAACCAGTGGAACAAGAAGCACAAATACGCTTGATGGAGAAACTGCAAAATCACAAAGGACACAACTCAATGCTAGTTCTTCGTCCAGCAGATGTTATAGAAACTACCGTAGCTTGGAAAATGGCAATGGAAAACACTAGCACTCCAACGGGCTTAATTTTCTCTCGTCAAAATATTACTGACCTTCCATCTAAAGGAAATAGATATACAGAGGCACTAGCTAGCGAAAAAGGAGCATATATTGTTCAAGAAGATGCAAACTACGACGTTATTCTACTAGCTTCTGGCTCTGAGGTTTCTACTCTTGTAGAGGGTGCTAAACTTTTAGCAAATGATGGAGTTAAAACTCGTATCGTTTCAGTTCCTTCCGAAGGAAGATTTAGAGCACAAGGAAAAGAATATCAAGAATCAATAATCCCAACAGGCAAAAAGGTATTTGGATTGACAGCTGGCTTACCGGTTACCTTAGAAGGTCTTGTGGGAAGCAATGGTAAGGTTTGGGGATTAAATTCATTTGGTTTCTCTGCTCCTTATACTGTACTTGATGAAAAGCTTGGCTTTACGGCTGACAATGTTTACAAACAAGTAAAAGAATTGCTATAATGAAAATTACAATATCCACTATCGACAAACCAATAGGCATTGCTTGCGATCATGCAGGTTTTGAGATGAAAGAATACATCAAAAGCCTATTTGATGAAAGTAATATCAAATATGTCGATTTTGGAACATTTGGTACTGAAAGTGTAGATTATCCTGACTTTGCGCACAAGCTTGGAACAGCCATAGATAATAATGATTGCGAATTCGGAATTACACTTTGTGGCTCTGGAAATGGAATCAATATGACTATCAATAAGCATGCAAAAGTGCGTGCTGCATTATGCTGGAGTGCCGAAATTGCTAAATTAGCAAGAGAGCACAACAATGCAAATGCAATAAGCCTTCCTGCACGCTTTATCAGCAAAGAGGAATGCAAAGAGATGGTTGAGATATTCTTCAACACTTCATTTGAAGGAGGAAGACATCAAAACAGAATAGACAAGATTGCTCTTTAAAAAGAAAACATTCTTACTGATACAAAAAGGGTGAAACAAATTGTTCCACCCTTTTTAATTATAATATCTATTGTAACTCTTAAAATCTAAAGCCTAAGCAAATAGAATAGTTTCGAGTGTACCATTTTTGTAATTCCTTAGTAACTTCATCTCTACCTGCCAATACATTTGTTGCAACATTAGCCAAACCATGATCATACTGCAATCTTAAAACGTAGATATCATAGACAATACCTATATTTCCACCTATACCATAATCCCATTTTTTCATACTAGATGGACTAAAGGTATCTCTTGTTGCTTGATCAAGTGAGTGCTCAACCATATCATCATGATTCATATAGAATCCTTTCGCTTTCTTTTCTCCCTTGAATCCATATGCTCCAAAAACACCAATATGCATATTAAAATATAGCTCCTTTGTCAAAGGAACTTCAAATCCTATATTTAAAGGAATCTGCATATAGTTTGCATCAATAGTTGTTTTGAAATCACGAGTTTGTGTTATCCACTTATTTACAGCTGACACATATGTTCGTTTATCATGCTGCAGAGAGCCTTTTTTAATCATATGGAAACCCGTCTGTAATTCGATATTATGAAAGATTTTAAAGTTAGCATTACCTCCAACCATAAAACCTACTTTATGCTTTTTGTACATATTCTGCCCCTCCATGTCCATAGAAGCAAGCGTCATACCTGCAAAAAAGTCTCCATAAAAGTTACGTCTATAATGCGCCTGAGCGCTCAGTGATTCAACACTAAACGTAACCAAAGTAAAAATTAAAAATAATCTAAGAATTGTTTTCATAAAGTCAGCTCTATATCAGAAACAAAGTTAAAATAATTAATGATATATCAGGCTAAATAAATCATTTTCACCCAATATTTCATTGGCTACTGCACATATTTCATCAG
>JASLEN010000139.1 GCA_030151105.1 Dysgonomonas sp. | reverse complement strand
ACATTTTATGTCAACATCATTATTGGTCTAGATTTTGATTCCTTCTCCCTAGGAGCAGGTCATCAATACTTTGCTCAAGCATTGGAGATAGCCAACAAAGCACAAAGTTTAGGAACAAAGGGCTGGGAGCCTTTTAATGGAAAAAGCAGATATGACTTAGCATTAGCACTGACCGAAGAGAGTTCCAAAAGTTTCCACTCACTATGGTATAATTATCATCGCTTAGGGCTTGACGAAATGGCTGGTAATGCAGCTAGAGGCAGATTAAGAATTATAGCTACGCTTACAGATCTGGAAGCTCTACAAAGCGCTCGTCCTAGCTCACTCCTACTCACATTATTCTCTGAAACAAAACTAGAGGAGTTTGTAAAAGTGTGCAGCGAAGCTACCGCAGAGGAAAAAAAAGACGTTAAAACAAGATTAAAGAAACTCTTTCCAGCTAAGAAGAGTTTGATAGATACTATCAAATAACTTAGAATGGATAGCCTACAGCAATGTGAAATGCTGCATTCTTTCCTAATTTGTGAGGATATTTAATTGGCCAACGCTCTGTTTTTCTGTCCTCAGGATTTCTTGAGTTTCCTGTTGGATCAAATGCTTTCCACCCACAATCTAAACGAAGTAGCACGAAATTGAAATCTAGACGCAAACCAAGTCCCCAAGAAGCCGCTATCTGCTCGTAGAATTTATCCACTTCAAATTTCCCTTTTTCTTGTCCTTCATAGTTTTTGGTAGTCCAGATATTCCCCATATCCACAAAGGCACCTAACTCGATAATCCAGAATAGCTTACTTCTAAACTCGATATTTAAATCTAGTTTTATATCTCCAGAATGATAGTAAAAATTATCTTGATAATCATATTCAGGTCTAAATGAGCCTGGTCCAATTTTACGTACACTCCAACCTCTCAAGCTATTACCACCTCCTGCAAAGAATCTTTTTTGAATCGGAATTTCTTTAAAGTTTCCATAAGGATATGCCAATCCTCCTCCAACATGCCAAGCTACAGAATTCTTCTCATCTAAAAAATGAGTCTTGCTATAGTCAAAAGTACCCTTCACATATTGAGCAAATTGAGTTCCAAACAACTCTCTAGATCCATGTTCGTTACGTTTTTCACCAGATAATTTAGCGAGTGCTGCAAGTGCATTACCAGCAGATTCAACAGATGCTCGCAGCGAATATATAGGTTTGTATTGTCGTCTATTAGATTGTCCTAAATTTGTTTTGGTAAATGTATAACCCGAACTGACAATAAACTGATCTGAGAAGCTATACCTCTGTGCACCAGGAGATAATCCGATAAGAAATTCGGTATCTAATTTATCCTTAGGTAAATGTACATAGTTTATATCAATCAAGTCGACAGTATGCCTTTTCCCCGTTTGAATTCTATCATTCCAATTATACTGAATACCAGTTGATAAGATAGTTCTAGTAAAGAATCCAGGTCTTCGTTGGAACGTATAACCAGCATTAAACTTTGTAGTAGCATTTGCTGTTTTACGGAACTCTCTATCTAGAAAAGGCAACATGAAGCGAGGAAATGTCAAACTCGTTTCTCCTCCTATTTCAAAATAGTTATCATCAAAATTAGAGAAACTAGGAGTCACCATCTCATAAGCCCCCTTCAATCCCGCACTAAAAACTTCAGCTCCTCTAAATGCATTTCTATGTGTATAGCCCAATCCTGCGCCTAACCCAAAGAAACCACCAGAGTTAGTTCCCTCAAATTCTGTAGATATTCCTTGACGTTTGTCTGGCACAGCAGTAATAATACATCGCAACTTATCATTGGCAAGATGATATGATATATTTACATTCTTCAATATTTTCAGTTGAGAAAGCGCGGCATAGGTATGCGTAGTTAACATTTCGTTGTATAACGTACCAGGCTTAATAAAGCAATTAGCCAAAATAATATGTGGTTTAATATATCTCCCGCGTTCACCATACTTTATAATATAACCATCCTTTTCGTAGATTTCAGTCGGTGTATATTCACTAATATCACCATACAGCACAGGATTATAGTCAACGTACAACTCCACCCTATCCACTTCATATTGTCTATGTGGAGATTCTATTATATTACCTTGACTATCTCTAATTGCAAATGGATATATCACCACATCTAAGTCCACTTTATTGCCTCCTATGAGCGTATCGGCAACAAAACCGATATACTCTTTATTAAAAGCGTAATAACCTGTATGCTTCAACAAGCCTGTAATCCGTTCACGTTCTTTATCTAGAACATCTAAATCAAATTTAGACCCTACATTTACTAATCTATTTTTATAAGCCAATGAATCCATATCTCCTACAACAATTCTAGATTGAGATTTTCTCAAACCAGTTAGATATAGAGTGTCAGGAATATTAATTACAGAGTCTGACACTACAAAATTATAACTATTGATTTTGTAAGGAGTACCACTTTTTATATTATAATTAATATCAACCTTTTTCTTCCTAAATTTTGTTTCTGGAACAACTTGAGCATTTAAATACCCCTTATTAGTCATCATGCGAGTGAGATCTGTTACCGTTTTCTGCATCTTAAGCGTATCAAAAATTACAGGACGTTCACCAGCATTTCGCAAGGTACGATTCACCCACTTTGTGGAATCTACCCCAGAAAGATTATAAACAAATAGAGGAAACCGATATATTGTGAATGTCTTATAATTGGGTTTCTGCCTTATATACGGCTTTGCATCTGTACTTTTTATAGACTTGGTGTCAGAAGTAACTTCGGCACTATTCAACAAATACTCTCCCTCTGGCACAACTAAGTTTGTGCCAGAGGGAG
>JASLEN010000110.1 GCA_030151105.1 Dysgonomonas sp. | reverse complement strand
GTGCAATATCAATGGACAAAATAAACCGACTAAAGAAAATATGAAATACAATCAACTAACCGACGAAGAAAAAGATATCATTCTTCATAAAGGAACCGAATATCCTGGAACAGGAAAACTTCTAAACAATAAGGCAGAAGGTCTGTATATCTGTCGCCAATGCGATGCCCCACTCTATACCTCAGATAGTAAATTTGACGCACAATGTGGTTGGCCATCTTTTGACGATGAAATAGCTGGTGCAGTAAAACGAGTGCCCGATGCTGATGGCAGACGTACCGAAATAGTATGTGCGAGATGTGAAGGACATTTAGGACATGTATTCTTAGGAGAAGGTTTTACACTCAAAAATACAAGACATTGTGTAAACTCTGTTTCGATGAAATTTGTAGCGGCTTCGGAAATGAATGTGTACAAAGCCTATTTTGCCTCTGGTTGTTTCTGGGGTACAGAATATTATTTTCAAAAGCTAAAAGGAGTCAAAAAAACGACTGTAGGCTTTATGGGTGGGCACGTAGATGCTCCAACCTACAAACAAGTTTGCGAGAAAAATACTGGACACTTAGAAACCATAGAAATAGAATACAATCCGAAAGAAGTGAGCTACGACGAACTAGTGAAATACTTTTTCGAAACACATGATTTCACTCAAATCAACGGACAAGGGCCAGATATTGGACCACAATATCTATCGGCAATATTCTACAACAATGATGAGGAAAAAGCTGTTGCAGAAGCCAACATCAAAATTCTATCTCAAAAGGGATATAAGGTGGCAACTAAGCTAGAGCACTCTTCTACTTTCTGGGATGCCGAAGATTATCATCAACAATATTATGAGAATAATGGACAAACTCCTTATTGTCATAAATATACAAAGGTATTCTGATCGCTAAAAAATTAAACAAGTTATGTTCATTTTTTTTGTTTAACAAGATTAAACAGTATATCTTCGCAGCGTATATTAATTATGACACAAAACAAACAAAATGAAAAAACTATTATTACTTTTATTGGCACTACCTCTAGTATTTGCGGCATGTTCGGATGATGATGACAAAGATGCAAGCATTGTTGGAACATTTGTTTACGCTTCAACAAGCAATAGCGTAGAAACAGACAACGCTGAAGCGACCGAATCTATCAAAAAAGAACTAAATACTTATGAATGGGGAGCTAGTAAGTTTATCCTTAATGCAGACAACACGTACAAGTATTATGAAGAAGATGATAATGGAAGCCTAACACTCAACGAAGAAGGGACATACTCTATTAAAGGTAATATCATTACTTGTACATATACTGACGACGGAAAGTCTCGCACATATGATCAGACATTTGATGTAAGTGCGACTACTTTTACCATACATGAAGATATGATTTCAGAAATAGAAGGTTATCCTAGCGATTTTTATGATGTTAAAAAACATCCAAATCTAAAAATAAAGAAAGCAATTTCATTCTTTCATTTCAACAGAGTGAAATAATTGCAATCAAATATTTCAAGTAAAGAAAAGTCACTTCGGTCGGAGTGGCTTTTTTTATTCCTATCTTTGTCTTATTAGAAAAATAAAAAACAACAAAATATGAATTTAGACTATTTAAAATCAGATAATTTCTTTCTTCTTGCAGGTCCATGTGTGATAGAAGGAGAAGATATGGCATTACGTATTGCCGAGCATATCAAAAAAATCACAGATCGTTTGGGTGTCCCTTTCGTTTTCAAAGGATCTTATAGAAAAGCGAACCGCTCTCGTGTAGATTCTTTTACAGGAATAGGTGACGAGAAGGCATTGAAAATATTGAAGAAAGTAGGCGATACTTTTGGCATTCCAACCGTTACTGATGTTCACGAAACACATGAATGTGCGCTTGCTGCCGAATATGTCAACGTATTGCAGATTCCAGCATTCTTATGCCGTCAAACAGAGTTATTGATTGCTGCTGCCGAAACAGGAAAAACTGTCAATATCAAAAAAGGACAATTCCTTGCACCAGGAGCTATGAAGTTTGCTGCTCAAAAGGTAATTGATTCTGGCAACAACAACGTAATGCTAACAGATAGAGGAACTTCGTTTGGCTATTCTGACCTGGTAGTTGATTTTAGAGGAATACCTGAGATGAAAGAATTTGGATTCCCAGTTATTTTAGATGCAACCCATTGTTTGCAGAAGCCAAATCAAGCATCGGGAGTTACAGGAGGGCAACCGCAATTGATAGAAACCATGTGCAAAGCTGCTATTGCCACAGGTGCTGATGGCTTATTCCTTGAAACACATTTCGATTGTGCAAATGCACTTTCGGATGGAGCAAATATGCTTCCACTAGACCAATTGGAGGGGCTTTTGGAAAAACTATCAAGAATTAGGGAGGCTGTACGATGAAAGTAGAAGTTTGTTTTTCACCTGCTCTATATCAATTTTATAATGATTCACCCAACAAAATTGTTGTGGTTACAGACATCTTTAGAGCATCCACAACCATGTGTGCTGCTTTCAAAAATGGAGCAAAAACAATTATTCCAGTTGCTAGCATTGACGAAGCAAAAGAATATAAAGCCAAAGGCTACAAGGTAGGGGCTGAGAGAAATGTAAAACGTTGCGACTTTGCCGATTTTGGCAATGCTCCCACAGACTACACTCGTGAGGTGGTGGAAGGTGATGATATAGTTTTCACGACTACCAATGGCACACAAGCCATTAACACGGCTATGGATGCCGATTGCCTATTGGTAGGTGCTTTTTCTAACTTGAATGCTGTGGCAGATTTCTGCATCGAGCAGAAGAAAGATGTGATGATACTTTGTGCTGGATGGGAAAACAGATTCAACATAGAAGACACCCTCTTTGGCGGAGCTTTGGCAGATCTTCTTACTCAGCGAGGAGGTTACACTTTAGCATCTGATGCCGCTCAAGTAGCTGTATCAATGTGGAAAGAAGCTAAAAAAAATCCTCGTCAATATGTAGAAAAAAGTGAGCACATTAAAAGATTAGAGGCTAATGGATTGGCAGATTCTGTGGACTATTGTTTGACGCTAGACACTGTGCCTCTTGTTCCTATATTTGACAAGCTGACTGGCAAGTTAACAGTAAAATGAGATGAAGTCTAGTATCTGCATATTGAAAGAGAAACGTGAAGAAACTGTTGAAAAATTAAGAACAGAGACTAATAAAGAAGTTTTGCTTCTTCTCAAAAAGGATTTAGACAAGGCTATCTCTTGGCTCGAGAAAATAGATGAGTTAGGGTGGAACAATCCGTCGAAATACCATATTGAGGAGCTTCCTGATATGCAAACTGGATATTCGGAGTATAGAATAATGAATGATTGTGAAACAGACAATCAAAAACATTGGATAGAACTAGAAATGGAAACGCGCCCTACAATGGGCGACTTCCTATTAATCTCAAAACCAAAATAATATCGTATGGCGGCACATAACGAACTTGGAAAAGAGGGAGAAGAGGCTGCCTGCCGTTATCTCGAAAAACAGGGATATAGAATCATTGAGCGCAATTGGCGACACCATCGCTTCGAAATAGATATTGTAGCCGAAAATGATGAATACATTGTTTTTGTAGAAGTCAAGACGAGAGCCAACGACCATTGGGGCAACCCTGAGGATTTTATCTCAAAGGGACAAATAAAGCGTATTGTAGCCGCAGCCGATTTTTATTTGCAAGAGTATAATATTGAGAAGGATGCTCGTTTTGATGTGTTTTCGATACTTAAAAATCAGAATGGTTTAGAGCTAGAACATATTGATGATGCATTTATGCCACCCTTAAACTAAAACTTAGAACTATGAACATAGAAGAATTTAGAGAACATTGCCTTAGCGTGAAAGGAGCAATAGAGTGTTTCCCTTTTGACGACAAAACTCTTGTTTTCAAAGTAATGGACAAGATGTTTGCCTACATCGGTCTAGAACCTAAAGATGGTGAGTTTTTTGCCAATATGAAATGTGATCCAGACAAGGCTGTAGAGCTACGTGGCGAGTATGAGGGCGTACAACCAGGTTATCATACGACTAAAAAAATGTGGAACTCAGTCTATATTGATAGTGATGTTTCTGACGAACTTATTGTAGAATTACTCCACCATTCGGTTGATGAAGTAATTGCAAAATTATCGAAAAAGAAACAAGAAGAATATCGCAATAGCTGATGCCACCAATCATACATTTAAAAGAAACTGCATCGACAAACTCAGATCTAAAAACTTTGCTTGCCGAACAAAAACTGGAAGAGGGTACAATTCTTGTCACCAGTTTTCAGACA
>JASLEN010000226.1 GCA_030151105.1 Dysgonomonas sp. | reverse complement strand
GATGGTTTTCGAGTCCTAGATGCTTGCTAAAATCAACACAAATCTTCCTCAAGTCTTTATCAGTCAATTTATTTTCATCTTGTGGTGCTATTCCAATTTCAAAACGAATAAATTTATTCCTACATCTTGTGTTATACTTCTGTACATCAACAAATTCATTATAGATTTCAGTGGGTGTATGGTTCTGAATCAGATTAGAAGCTATCAAATCGCCTTTCTTGGTGTCTCGCATGGCGTACTCTATGGCAACTTTTCCATGCGCAATAGCTTTTCCTTTGGCTATCATCCTAGAATACGTTTTTGGAGTTTTGTTAGTTCTTGAACTAGTGAACGAATTTCAACTATCAAACTGGGGTCTTTTTGTTTTATCAAATTTGACAACCGATTAAAGTTTGCTCCATATGATTTTAACAAATGCAAGTATTCTATTTCTTGTTTATCCAGTTTGTAAATCTTCAGCTTAAAGTTTACCATTTTATAGTCTAACTACTTAAGTGTTTTGCTTAAATATTGTATATTTATTTACAGTCAAAACATTTACAGATTATGGCTAAAAAAACATCAAGTAGATCTAACAGTTCTAGCGATTCAGCTGGATTAATCAAAGCAATTCGTTCCAACACTCAAAAAGTGTACTCTTCGGAGCAAAAGATTCTTATTGTGATGGAAGGTATTCGGGGCGAACTTTCAGTTTCAGAGCTTTGTCGCAAGCATGGCATTTCTCAACCTACGTTCTACAAGTGGACCAAGGATTTCGTAGAAGCAGGCAAGAAGCGTCTCTCTGGTGATGAGACACGCGAGGCGACCTCGGATGAAGTCAAGAACTTACGCAAAGAGAACAGCCTTCTAAAAGAGTCTCTAGCTGATGTTGTTATCCGTTACGATATTGTAAAAAAAAGCTTGGATCTGTTGGATTAAGTGCTTATTACAAGAAGTATATGAGATTATCAGCAGAAGAAAAAGCAGAGATTGTACTGCTTGTGAGTCGCAGTTCTGAGAGTATAAACAAGTCCCTGAAGTCCCTAGGCATTCATAAACGGACGTTTTACAATTGGTATCATGCTTACTCTAAGGATGGAGTTGATGGTCTGCGTCCCAAATCAAGAAGCAAACGACAATGGAATTATATTCCTGACAAACAACGTGATTTAGTTATAGAAATGGCTCTAGAATATCCTGAAAGGTCATCTAGAGAACTTGCTGTGAAGATGGTGGATGAAACGGGGATGTATATCTCAGAATCGAGTGTCTATCGTATTTTGAAGCAAAGAGGACTGATTCAACCAGCAGGTCATCAGTTTATTATGGCTTCTAATGAGTTCCATACTAAGACTAAATTTCCGAATGAGATGTGGCAAACGGATTTTACTTATTTCAAAATCAAAGGCTGGGGATGGTATTATTTGTCCACTATTTTGGATGATTATAGTCGCTATATTGTTCACTGTGAGCTATGTTCAGGAATGAAAACAGAAAATGTAATGAGTTCTGTCAATGCTGCAATGTTAAAAACAAAAATCAAATCACCACCTAAATTGCTGTCTGACAATGGATCGTGTTACATATCGCAAGATTTGAAAAGCTTTTTGACAAAGAAATATGACATAGAGCAAATTCATGGAGCACCAGCACATCCACAAACTCAGGGTAAAATTGAAAGGTATCACAGGTCAATCAAATCGGTGGTTAATTTGCAACATTACTATTCTCCTGAGCAGCTAAAGGAAGCTATCATGGAATACGTAGAGTTCTACAACAAAGAACGCTACCACGAGTCTATCAATAATTTGACGCCTGAAGATAAGTATTTGGGACGAGGAGAAAGAATATTACTAGAACGACAAAGGATAAAACAAAGATCATTAAAAAACAGAAGATTAACTTATGAAAGAAACAAATTATTTGCTCAAAACACACCAAACTAAATAGTTTTCCTTTTTAATGCCCTCTCATCCTAAAAATGAGGGCTTGAAAAGGAAAAATATGAATCAAATTAACTAAGTTTGAAAAAAAACACTTAAGTGAGAGTGGTGAACATTAGTTTGAAGTCATACAGTAGAAAAAAACAAACTAACCCAAGAAGCTAGCAAAACACAACAAGCAGCAGAGCTGCTAAAAATAGACATTACAACCAAAGCGGGGCAAGAAGAGCTTGACAGTAGAATGGAAGTGCATCAAGAAATTTTGACAGAGCAAGCGAATTTCACTAAAGCAATGCAAGCATTAGATGCAGAGATGTATCCAAAAGATGGAGGAGAAAAGGATGCGCCAAAAGCATGGAAAGATAGGTGGAAAGATTTAGTACAGAAAACAGGTGACTATACGAACGCTCTCAACTCCTCTACCAAAGAAATGTTTGGAGCCATCACCAAAAACATAGACCAAGACATTGCCAAAACGAAGGAAGAAATAGCCGAGCTCACCAAAAAAATTACCTCTGCCAAAGAAGAGCTCACCCTTGTTCAAAAACGTTCGGCAGAAGAGTTAGCTAAATCCAAAGCAGAGTTGCTCGCTAAAGAGGGAAACGAAGAAGGTGGCAACGTAGCCAAAATGAAAGGTGAACTTGAGGAAATGGAGAATCTCTATAACCTAGAGCAAGAGCTTCGCACCAAAAATGAACAACACAAAGATGATGCCGACTATCAAGACTTAACTCTGACTGCCGACCAGCAAAATAGACTTGCGGAGTTGCAAGGCGAGCATGAAGTATATGCTCAGTCGCTAGAGAATAAAACCAATGCCGATAAGCAAGCCATAGACAAGGTGAGTAAGTTGGAGAAAGAAAAAAAGGATAAAGATGATGAGGTAAAGAAAAAGGAAAAGCAAAAGAAGAAAGTCGAAGCTGCTCAACAAGTAGTACAAGCCTCTGTAAACATTGCTCA
>JASLEN010000444.1 GCA_030151105.1 Dysgonomonas sp. | reverse complement strand
TGCAAAGGCATACAATTCTTGCCTAAAAATAACAGGTATCTCGTTGATAAGTATATCTCTAGATATTCCTCCAACCACCCCTGTAATGGTTCCCATAAAGATACAGACCCAATAGGTATGACCTAGAATTAGTGCTTTTTCGAACCCTACAACAGTAAACAAACCTAGTCCAACGCAGTCGAACCAAAAAATAGTATTATTGAGGTGAACTAATAACTTTCGGAAGAATACGACAACCACAAAAGCAAGCAGCGTACCCCAAATATAGAGGCTTGATTGCAACCAAAACGGAGGAATACCTATCAGCAAGTCCCTCAATGTACCACCTCCCACAGCAGTAACAAAGCCAACTACTATGGCTCCAAACCAGTCAAACTCCTTTGCCGAAGCTAGCCGTATCCCACTGATAGCAAATGCTATAGTACCTACAAACTCAATAACATCGACTAAGGTAAATTGGGCTATTACTTCCCAAAATGATAACAAATGCTCTATCATAGTTTTGCAATCTCAGAATTAAGTATCACTATTTGCGTTATTAAATATGTTTCTCATTTTTTATTTGTGCCAGAAGCTTCTTCCTCAAAGTAAATAGGTGCAACTTACTCAATAATCACACCGCTACCAATACACAACTTGGAGTCAGCATCATAAACTACACCAAACTGCCCCGCAGCTATTCCTTGTATTTTATCTTCAGAGTGGATACGATATACATCGCCAATTCTTTCTATCTGCCCTTTAGTAAATTCGGGAGTATGACGCACCTTGAATGTAATATCCTTACGTCCTTCAAACTCTCCCCAAATATCTTCTGTTATAAAGGAATAAGCTGATAGATTGACTACTTTTCCATATTGAGTCTCAGGATCATAACCATTAGAGACATAAATGACATTCTCATTTATATCTTTTTTGATCACAAACCAAGGCCCACCACCAAGTCCCAAGCCCTTGCGTTGTCCAATGGTATGAAACCAATATCCAGCATGCTCACCCAGCACTTTACCTGTTTCTAGCTCAACTATCTTACCTTTCTTTTCGCCCAAATATCGTCTAATAAAGTCGTTGTAATTGATCTTACCTAGGAAACAAATACCTTGGCTATCTTTACGATAAGCAGATGGAAGTTTTTGTTCGGCTGCGATTTTCCTCACTTCTCCCTTAGGCAAATCACCAATGGGAAACATAAGTTTAGAAACTTGCATAAAATTGATTTGTCCCAAAAAGTAGGTTTGATCTTTTACATGATCCGCAGCTGTTGATAACCATGTCTTACCATCTATCTCAGTAGTTGTAGCATAGTGACCTGTCGCAATCTTGTCGAAGGCATGTCCCCATTGTTTTTCAAAACAACCAAACTTGATCATTTTGTTACACATCATATCAGGATTGGGAGTCAGTCCACGCTTCACAGCATCAATGGTATAGCTCACCACATTTTCCCAATACTCTTCATGCAAGGACACAATTTCCATCTTGCAACCGTATTTTTTTGCGATGTACGTTGTAATTTCAATATCTTCTTCGGCTGGACAATCAATGTATCCATGCTCGTCTTCCATCCCAATGCGGATGTAAAAAATAGTAGGGTCATACCCTTGTTCTTTTAGTCGATGTACTATAACAGAACTATCAACTCCACCAGAAACCAGTGCTGCAATATTCATTTTAATTTTCTATTGTTAGGTTAAAGACCTAATGATTAAATTCGTAGAAATTATCTTTATCGTATTTTTGTTTTTGCAAATGATTTTAATGTACCTAGACCAAATCCGATTCCAAAGCGAACAAAAAACTGATCTCGCTTGCCAGTTACATTAAAATCCCAACCCGATTTGACATAAAAAACGGAGTATTCAATGTGTACATGTGGTGTCAATACCAATCCATTTTTTCCATGTCTATGGTTCACAATATATCCAGCATCTCCTCCCACCAAAATAGTCACAGGGCTTTCGTTGAACAAAGACTCTGACAAATAACTATTTAGCTGAATCGGCTTGAAATTAATACCCGATACAGGAGAGCTTCCGCCTGTATAGTCCACTCCACTAGACATATATAGATTGAGAGGATTCTTTTTTGTCCACACAGGAAACGATAGGTTTGTCTGAAATTGGATAGCATTTGCTCCTCCCTTAGGATCAACATATTGTGCACCTATGCCCACTATCTGCGCCACAGCTACTGTAGGCAAGATGAGTAATAGCAATAAAAGTATCTTGATTTTTTTCATTTCTCCTTAGTTTTATTCATTTTATATACATTGCTCCTTTAAGTTACCAATTATTTGGAACAATAGTTGTAAAAGTGGCGATAAAATCAATTTGAGCCCGCAAAGCTACAATTATTTTTTCAGATTCTAACACATCACTCCATTCCTACAAATTCTTCCTTCCCTCTATCACGTTTCAAGATTCTAACCAAGTCATAAATGACATATACAATTAGCCCCAAATAGAGGATAGACATTCCTTTCCAAGGCACTATCTTTATGAATGAAAATATCCCTTTGGGATAATCAGTCCATATAAAATAGGATTGATCGTGGAGACATTGAGTATAAGAGAAAAAGGAGATAAAAAGTACGCTCAAGCCCACACCCCAATTCATTACAGACTTTCGATTGATAGCTATATATAACAAGGCACACATATCTCCAAAGTACAAGTATCGCTCGTGCATGCTGGGCAAGAAATAAGTACAGACAATGGATGAAAGGAACAAAAGTACAATCCAAGCCTCTAGTGTAAATACATACTTCTTATTGCTCAATACAATGCCAGAGACAAAGACGAGGACGGCGACAAACACCATTCCTGGGATCTTATTTGAGTCAAGGAATTGATATATCCACAAATAGATATTAGGAAAATAGGATGCAAGTACGTAGCTATCATTCGTTTGATTGATATAAATTAGTAGCAAATCAAGCATAGGACGTCCCACCATCCACGCAGGAATAAGTGTAATGAAATAAAC
>JASLEN010000351.1 GCA_030151105.1 Dysgonomonas sp. | reverse complement strand
GAACAGAAACAATCATCAGCGAAAAACAAGACAATACCTATGTTTACGAGATTGCAGAGTTTATAGACTTAGTCTTGAGTGGCAGAAGAGAATCTAAAACTTTAAGTCACCAAAATTCGCTCACCACAATGGAAATTGTAGATGAAATCAGGAAACAACTAGGGATAGTATATCCTGCAGACAAAAACGAATAAGTTTTGAGACGGTTACCTCATAGGCTAACTATATTTTTTTATCTTTGCTTGGTAGAAACCTACTAAAACATTTAATACTAATTCTGAACATGGGAAAATTTTTAATCATAGGACTTATTGTTCTTCTTCTTTTTGGAGCAAAGAGAATACCTCAACTATTCAAAGGAATTGGACAAGGTATTAAAGAATTTAAGGATGAGACAGAGGATTTACGCTCTGACAAAGACGACAAAAAGTAAAATAGTACAGTAGAAGAAAACTTCGAGACTCAGTTTATATGGAAAATCAGGAAATGTCCTTTTGGGATCATCTAGAGGACTTTAGGTGGACGCTTTTAAGATCAATTATCGCATTATTCATTTTTACTATCGCATCGTTCATTGTGATGCCCTATATCTATGATAGTATAATTATGGCTCCCACTCGCCCCGATTTTTTCTTATACAGATATTTATGTATTATAACTGCGCCACTGCCATTTATACCTGATTTTTGTAATGAGACTTTCTATGTAAAAGTGATCAACATCAATCTAGCGTCACAATTCTTTAGACACATGAGCACTTCTTTTTGGTTGGCTCTGATCCTCACCTTTCCCTATCTCGTTTTTGAAGTTTGGAAATTTATCAAGCCTGCTTTATATGAGAATGAGAAAAAGAACATGAGATGGGTATTTCTCTTCGGAACTATCATGTTTTTCATAGGATGTACACTAGGCTATTCACTTGTATTTCCTATAACTCTTCGATTTTTAGCTGGATATCAATTAAGTGAACTCATCGAGAATAACATTTCTCTAGATTCATATATGGACAACTTCTTGATGTTAGTCTTCATCATGGGAATTGTTTTCGAGTTGCCACTTGTATCATGGTTCTTGTCTCAATTGGGATTCCTCAACCGCTCGTTTTTCAGCAAGTTTAGAAGACATGCTATTGTTGGACTCTTGATTGCAGCAGCTTTCATCACACCATCGGGCGACCCATTCACATTAGCAGTTGTATTTTTCCCTCTATATATTCTCTACGAGCTGAGTGCCTTCTTTGTGAAGCCTGCACCACCCGAAGAAAAAGAAGAAGAAGAGGAAAACAACTTGATAGAAGAAGGACAGTAATATAAAAAGAATAACAGTCTAGTTATTGAAGTAAATACTGCTCCAAACCTTCGGTATAATGTACTCTAAATTCTCCGCTTTCATCGCAGATAAAGAGCACATCAAGTTCATCCTCTATCTTATCTAAGAGATCTAACGCACCATCTATGCCCGCCACCAAGAAGGCAGTTGCATAAGCATCTGCAGAAATCGCATCGTCGGCTACAACTGTAACTGATAGCAATGAATGATCTACAGGGCAACCAGTCTTAGGATTAATAGTATGTGAGATTCTCTTTCCATCTTTGATATAGAATTGACGATAATTACCCGAAGTCGCTAGAGCCTTATTAGTCAAGTTAAGAATGACTTGCACATCTTGACCTGGAATAAGGTTCGTGTCTGTTGGTCTATCTACACCTATTGTCCATGCACCACCTCTTGGACTAATCCCCTTTGTTCTAATTTCGCCTCCAATCTCTACTAAGTAATTATCTATCTCTTCCTTATCTAAAAGATTAGCAACCAAGTCAGCAGAATATCCTTTGGCAATAGCATTCGCATTCAGCTTTAGTTTAGGATGAGATTTTACAACTCTATCACCTTCAAGCCAAACCTTATCCATCCCGGTATATTGCAGCATCTCCTCAATTTTAGAAAAATCCGCATTGATCTGTTTTTGAAAACTAAACCCCCATTCCTGAAATATAGGCTCTGCTGAAATATCGAACAGCCCTCCCGTTTGTTCACTAATTTCTTTAGCACGAGTGAATACCGCTTGAAAATATGTATCTACCTCAACATCCTCATTTCTGTTCACTCTTGATATTATAGAGTCAGCATCATAGACAGACAAAGAGAGCTCGAATACTTCAATCATCTTATCTACTCTATCTTGTATCCCATACCCATTCTCTGCCTCAAAAACGACATTGTAGCTTGTCCCCTCAGCTGCTCCCTGTATCTGAAAATAGTTTTTTGCCATATCTATTCTTTCAAAAAAAGAGAGTTTTCATCTTCTCTATATTAAGAGAAACAATGAAAACTCTCTGTATTATTTTCTACAAATGTAGTAAAAATGCTCTACTTAATTTGCATAACTCACCTTCACCAAGTCGTGTGCTTGAAGATAGTCATAACTCATTTTTACACTTTCTTTAGGTGCAAAATTATATTTTTCAACCTCTACGACTAAGTATTTCACTCCAGCCGCATCTGTATTTTCACTTTTGAAGATAGCATCAAAACCAACCATTCCACTTTGTCCAAGTTCTTTGTCGTCCTTGATGTGTAGCAATGTAAATCTATTAGGATATTTATGGAAATACTCAACAGGGCTAGCCGCACCTCTAACTACCCAATATACATCCATTTCGAAGAAAACATATTTTGGATTAGTATTCTCGAGCATATAATCATACATCACTTTATCTTCTATTTTCACAAATTCGTGCGCATGGTTATGATACCCAAATTTGATTCCCTTGCTATTTGCTAGCTTTCCTACTTCATTGAAAAACTCACAGTATGTTTGCAAGTCTGCTAAAGTCTTAGGTACAGGCATCCATGGATCAACCACATATTCTATTCCAGCAGCTTTGTGAGCATCAAAACAAGTAGCCCACCAAGCAAGAGGCTCTTTGAAATCTTTGGTTTTCAATTCCTGTTCGTTAGGAAGTTTAACGACATGAGATGAGAGTAATCTCATTCCCAAGCCTTCTATTGCAGCTTTAAACTCTTCAGGTGATTTATCGTAAAACTTACCATCATTATATCCTGCAGCCTCAATAGCTGTATATCCCATATCAGCAACAGCTTTGACTGTTCCATCAAAATCTTTTTTAA
>JASLEN010000313.1 GCA_030151105.1 Dysgonomonas sp. | reverse complement strand
GGGAGCATCGCCTACAATGAGAAAATTATCAACAATCTAAATGATAAAAAAATCTCTGAATTTAGAAATAAAAGTATCGGCTTTGTTTTTCAATTTCATCAGCTACTGCCAGAGTTTACAGCACTCGAAAACATTATGATACCTGCATTGATAGCCAAAACGAAAGAAAAACAAGCAGAGAATGATGCTAAAGAGCTACTAAATATGCTAGGTTTGAATGACAGAGCACATCATAAACCCAATGAACTTTCGGGTGGAGAGAAACAAAGAATAGCAGTTGCTCGTGCCCTAATAAACAGACCAACTGTAATTCTAGCAGACGAACCATCAGGGAGTTTAGATACAGAAAATAAAGAAGAGCTTCATCAACTTTTTTTTAGATTGAGAGATGAAATAGGTCAAACTTTTGTCATCGTAACTCATGATGACCAACTTGCTCAAACCACTGACAGAACAATTTATATGCAAGATGGCATGATAGTAAACAAAGAGGATTTGAGATAACAAAATGAATACACCTGACAACAAACTTTTATACCAAATTGCTCTCACTCAAATTACAGGAGTGGGCGATATCATTGGAAAAAATTTACTACAAATAGTTGGAGACGAAGAGTCTATATTCAAATCCTCTAGGAAGTCCTTAGCTAGTATACAAGGTATCTCAAGCAACCTAGCTAACGAAATTCTCAACCCTGAAGTCTTACGAAAAGCCGAAAAGGAGCTAGAGTTTGTCCGAAAAAATAATATCCAAACTTATTTTACAACAGAAGAGAGATATCCAAAGAGATTATCGGACTGTATAGACTCACCTATACTATTGTATTTCAAAGGAAATACAGACTTTAATAAAGAAAAGCTTATCAGTATTGTAGGTACAAGAAATTCAACTCACTATGGAAATAATTTTTGTGAAACATTTTTAGTAGAACTTTCTAGAATACTTCCAGATGCTATAATAGTCAGTGGATTAGCCTATGGAATAGATATATGTGCACATCAAGCTGCTCTCAAAAATGGTTTAGCCACCATTGGAGTCCTTGCCCATGGTTTAGATCGTATTTACCCATCAGCACACAGACAAACTGCAATAGAAATGTTAGAAAATGGAGGACTATTAACTGAGTTCCCTAGTAGAACAGAACCCGACAAGTACAATTTTGTAAAGCGAAATAGAATCGTAGCTGGTATGTCAGATGCTGTAATCATCATAGAGTCAAATAAGAAGGGAGGTTCTTTAATTACAGCAGAGATAGCTAGCTCCTATTGTAAAGATGTATTTGCATTACCTGGACGGAATACTGATAAGCGTTCTGAGGGATGCAATAATCTTATAGCCAACCACAAAGCTGACATTTTACTTTCGGCAGAACAATTCATACAACAAATGAATTGGGATAGTAAATCTAAGAAGAGTAAATTACCTAAGCAACAGCAACTTTTCATTGATCTTTCAACAGAAGAACAAAATATCATTGATAAACTAAACCTTGAAGGAGCCAAGCATATAGATCAAATATCCAAAGAGTTATCAATTCCCGCATTTCAATTATTCTCCACTCTCCTTGAATTAGAAATGAAAGGCTTAGTAAAAAACTTACCTGGCAGTATTTATGAGATAAAATAAAAGAAGATACCCTACTAGAGTATCTTCTTTTATCTATTTCTTATCCTCTAAATTAGTGTAATCCCAACAACATATTTGCGATAATTATCGCCAGTACTATGAGAGTAATAACTACATACATGTAATCTTTCTCAATCAAAAAAGCAACAGCAGAAATTGCAACTCGTATTACAGGCGTTGCAATGAGCACAATTACTCCAAATTGTATTATTGAAGCTCCATTTAGCTCTAAAATACCTTGAATGATGCTAGAAAATGATCGTAGATTTTGCTCAACTCCCTTAAAAGGCAAATTTTCAGGTGTAGGTGTATAGTCGGGTAGAATTCCGCCTTGTTGATATAGATACAGAACACCTCCTATAAGGGTTATAGCGCATGACAGCATCACACCAAAGCGAAGAAACTTTCCGAGAAACAATTCCATGTCTCGCTCTTGCCAAAAATCCGTTGTAAAAAGTCGTTTCATTATAGCTGTCCTGTTATACCGTTATACATCATTGAAATTGCCAATAGGAAAATTACAATACTAAAAAGTAACCTCAATTTTCTCACATTAATAATAGGCAAAATCTTAGAACCTAAAAATGCACCGATCAAAACTCCCACAACAATTGGCAACGCTAATCCAGGATCAATATATCCACGTTGAAGATAAACTACAGCACTTGCGGCAGCCGTTACTCCCACCATAAAATTACTTGTAGTTGTAGAAACTTTGAAAGGAATACGCATAGTTGTATCCATTGCCAAAACCTTGAGAGCACCAGAACCAATTCCTAACAATCCTGATAATACACCCGCAAGAGTCATCAGAGAATATCCCCCAAAAACATTATGCACATTGTATTTCTGAGCTCCTTCTTTAGTTGGATATGAACCATTTAGCTTAAGTTTTTCACCCCATTTATCTCCTTTTTCAGTATAATCAATATCCTCATCACTCTTATAAACAGAGCGAATAGCCGAAAAAATAAGCACTACTCCAAAAATTATGGCGATGTACATTTTATCTAAATACATTGCAACAACTGCCCCTATCACAGCTCCTGTAGTAGTCGCTATTTCGAGAAACATTCCGATTCGTACATTTGTTATCCCCTCTTTTATATATGCAGCCGCTGCTCCTGACGATGTAGCAATAGACGTAACTAGCGCAGCACCAATAGCATAGCGCATATCTACACCAAAACCCAATGTCAAAAGAGGTATCACAACCACTCCTCCTCCTAGACCTGTAAGCGAGCCAACAAGACCTGCTAGTGCTGCTCCAAGAAGGAGAATAAGAGAAAACATTTCTAAACTTAAATCCATTAAAATATTATTTTCAATTATTAATCCTTTCAAAGGTATATTAATTCTAAGCCTTAGAAAAAATAATAGGATAGAAATTACAATTTCTATCCTATAAATATATTCTATTTGATTAATATATTAGTTAAATACTCATAGATTAAAAATATGCCATTGCCATAGCTTGTATCCCATTGCCATTACCAGCTTTCATTTCTGCATCTTTCACCTTATTAGTATAGATGAAGTGTGTGTAAGCAAATTGGATTTTAAAATTTTTGATAGGAGCAAACGTACATCCACACAATATTGCATCACGATTGGCAATAGATGATTTGGAGATTCTATCCCTATACATATCCCAACGAACAACAGGTAGAAACTTCCCTACTTGATAACCAGCAAATACGTATAATCCATCTTCCTTTACATCAGCTTCTCGACTGCGCATATGTGCATATTCTGAACGAAGAATTAATCCGTTATCACCTGCATACCAAGCACCTACAAAGTAACGATTGTTAGACAAGTTTTTTTCCTTGACGCTTGTATCTGTTCCAGGAACTAAGGTTGTACGATCATACTCTCCCCAATTATAAGCTCCCATAAAACGCAAATTCTTAACAGGTTTAAATATTAGTCGTCCTATAAAGTCTTTTGATTTATTGTTATCAGGCAAAGTTATAATGTGTCCATTAGTGATAGAAAGCTGATAACTTAAATAGTTAAATTTCTTATCTGTACTTTCGAACAAATCACCATAAGCCATTAAGCCAATATCACGTCCAAAATCAAAATGATTTGGCATCGAAACAGGGTTTCTACACACCATACGCTGATTGATGCTAGATAGCTCAATTGTCTCTAAGGTACCTGGAGACAATTCAAAATTTTCAAAATTAAGAGGTAAATTATATTGCCCTAAACGAAAATGAAGAGACTTATGAAGATGAGTATCAACAAACGCATCCACAATAGTCATCACTTTTTTCCCTATATTTTTATCTGTTGAGCCTGAAAAAACTTCAAACTGCATACGCATATCAAACATAGGTGACATTTGTTTTTCAATAAAAAGTCGTGTACGTTTCATCTGAAATGATGAAAAATCACCAGCATTCTTGTCTTCCCAAGCATATCCAGTTTGCATATATCCAGATATTTTGGGTAAATAAGCTAGCACTTTTCTTACTATTTCGTCTTCGCTTATTTTTTGACTTTCGCTTGTTATAGAATCTGACTCAAAATTGAGATTGTTAGTAGCTGATGTTGATGAAATTATAAATAAAGAACAACACACCGCAAATACCCTAAGGAGGTATCTCTTTTTCATACGATTACAAAAAATTTATTAAGTTTATATTCACTGATAATTCAATCTTTTTTGACTAGTTCTTTAGTCTTAGCAGGCATAAATGAAGTATTTCCTAAACAGTACCATTGTGTTAATAAACGCAAAACAATCAATTTCTATTATATTAATAAATACTTTATTTTTAAGTATTTATATTTCTATTCACATAAATCACTCTGCAATTAAACGTCGAAGATAATATAATATTTACAATATTACCCAACTATTGTGAAAATAACATAAAACAAAGCTAATTATACAACAAAATCCTAGAAACTAGAGTCTAATTTGTAGAACCATTATTGATATGGAATAAAGAATTTATAGATATATTTGCTTACAACAAACAACAAAAAAATAGATGAGTAAATTTGAAAACTATATAGCAGATGTGGAGCAACTACTGCTCTACAAAGACTACAATCAACTTACAAAGAAACTAATAGATCTTACTATAGACACACAAGATGTGAGACATTATAGAAATATGCTCAATCATCTAAACTGGTTAGATCATACCATGTCACCTAGCCCAGAGGAACTAGAAGAAAGATATGCAGCACTTTTTACAGGACTAAAATTTACTCTCCTACAAAAGGCTGAGGGTCTGCAAGAACATCAAGCAGCTTTGATGAGTATAAATAGTCTGACCAAAAAGTATGAAAAAGGCTTCTTTACACTAGGTCCTATCAATCTTGAATTGAAGGAGAATCAAATGATAGGTCTTGTGGGCGAAAATGGGAATGGGAAAACGACACTTTTGAGACTTATAGCCAAAGAATTAGAAGTCAGTAGTGGAAATGTGAAATATCATTTTGCAAATGATGATGAATATGATTTACGCTCCAAATTAGTGTATATTCCACAACGAACACCTGTATGGCAAGGCTCGCTATTATCTAATTTGCAATTTACGGCAAGCATGTATGGTGTGCATGGTGAAGAAAATGAGATGCTTGTGGAGCTAATAATAGCACGTATGGGCATTAGAAAGTATCGTGCTTTTGCTTGGGCTGGACTCTCGTCGGGTTATAAAATGCGCTTTGAATTAGCGAGGGCATTACTGAGAAGTCCTAAAGTGATGCTCATTGATGAACCGCTGGCTAATCTAGACATCTTGGCTCAGAAAAATGTATTGGACGACTTGCGAGGAATTACAGAGTCTCCTTTCCGCCCAATGGGAATACTTCTGAGTTCTCAGCAGCTTTATGAAGTGGAGAAAAACTCAGATGAAGTCCTTTTCTTGAAAGAAGGAGTACAAAAGAATTTGTTTGGAACAACTGATCCGATAATGGATGTGAAAGATTCTGAACCTCAACCTCAATATGCAGAACCATATATCTTAGAGTTTGAAACTCCATGGGAAATAGTGCAAGTGAGAGAACTGATGCTAGAGCTTCATTTCTCTAATCTACAAATCAATGGCGGAACATACATTATTACACTTCCTCCCAATTTCAATCCTGCATTCTTTTTGCAACATGTATTGAAAATAGAGATGCCACTTACCTATTTTAGAGATATTTCTAAGTCAACTCGAAGATTTTTTCTTCAATAAAAACACGAACAACTATGTTTAAAAATATACAGCAATATCTGCTCACCCATTATCCTATTGTATGGAATGTGAAGCTCATTCCTATGCTAATAGTCACTCTTGCAGCACAACTCATATTCTTTGGGGTGGGTTATGCCATAACAGATAATACTACAGAATATCAATCCTCTACATGGTATGGAATTTACTTCCTCATCATTGCAGCAAGCTATCTAGTGGGCACATTATTTCTCATTTTTTGGCTCATCAGATACAATAGAAGCAATGGATTGCGTGCATTCTATCCCTACACTAACGTGCAGCTATATCTGGAGTGGGTATTCATTTTTATAATTTGTATTGCTATTGGCTTTGTTCCCAATTCTCTATCGTGGGGTAAAGCTCTGAAGTGGCAACATGCCGTTGCTAAGTCGGAGCAAAAAGATGTGATGGACTTGCTTCATAAAGTGAAGACATTACTTCCTTCCGAAGAATACTATTATGAGTTGACAGGCAATCAAACTCCTCTACGAGTGGGAGATGCAAAGGTAGATAGAACTAAGTTTGACACTAAATTATATAACTATGCCGAAGACGCTATCACACCTGATAATCCTATCGAATATGTAGGTCCGTCTTTTCTATACTACAAGGATAATGGAAGAAATAACTATTATAGATACGATGAAGATGCAAGTCAAACGATACATGACTGGATGGTGAACCAGAATCAAGATAGCATCAGAGCTACGATGCAAGCCTTCTTGGATCTTCAGAAGAAACATGGACACAAGACTAATCTAGATATTGACTACTGGATGTCGATGGTCTATAATCCTCCACTATATCCTGTAAAAGAATTCGTAGAAACAAGCTATCCAACTTATACTAGTGATAGGAATCAAAAATATACTGAGTATTATAAACTCTACAACTATTATGATGAAGTAGGAAGCAATTATAGCAACTATGCAACTGATATTGTGACCTTAACTGTAATTATTAATATTGCTCTATTATTCTCAATATTCATCTTTTCGGCACGTATCACTAGCGGAAGATCTTGGATATTCTCACTACTCTCGGCAGGAGTTATCACATTTGTATATTCATTATTAATGGGAATAGCCGCTATAATAGACTGGTCACCAATGCAATTACTGGTACCATCATTTTGGATTCTATTATTTATTAGCATAGCCTTTGTTCTTACAAACAAAGTAGTTAATAGACGCCAAAAAGGAAAATCTCGCATCTATCTCAACTTAGGACTTTGGCTAGTTCCAATACTTTTGTATCTGATATATACATTAGTAACGATGCAACTGAAAATAATAGACCATTCATCAGCAAGAGATTTTAGTGATGAAGGATCAATACTTATTCTAGCGATAATCAATCCCATTGCAATAACATTGGCAATGTTTCCAATCGCTATTTTCCTACGAAAATGGAAAGCATTACCTGAGAGTTAACAACAAGGTTAAACAAATAAAATGGCACATTTCATTCTCTGAAATGTGCCATTTTGTTTTATATAAACAGAAGAAGTTAGCTCAATCGGCT
>JASLEN010000305.1 GCA_030151105.1 Dysgonomonas sp. | reverse complement strand
AACGACCCTCTTATTGTAGTTGATGGTGTACCATTGTCTAATGATGCAGCACCAGGAATGGCAAATGGTTTGTCTAGTATCAACCCTAATGATATCGAAACATTCGTGGTGTTGAAAGATGCTTCTGCAACAGCTATCTATGGTTCTCGTGCTTCTAATGGAGTAATAATGATTACTACTAAAAAAGGAGGCAAAGACAAATACAGAATTTCTTATAGTGGTACATTCAGTATCAATGACCCTTACAAAAAACTTAAAACATTAGATGCTAATCAGTTTAGAGAGATTGCATCTTCTTCGTTTTCGGGTGATGTTCAAAATAAGGTAAACGACTTAGCTGGGATTTTTCCTGATCAATCAACTGATTGGCAAGATGAAATATTCAAAAAAGCATTTGGTACAGATCAAAATGTGAGTGTTGCAGGTACAACATTGAATACTCCATACCGTGTGTCATTTGGATACAACAATGAACACGGAACATTGAAAACCTCGGAATATGAAAGATATACTTTAGATATATCTCTAAATCCTAAGTTCTTTGAAGATCACTTAAGCGTAAATATTAATGCTAAAGGAGTTATCAACAATAACAAATTTGCTGATGGTGGAGCTGTAGGAGCAGCAGCGTTCTATGATCCTACAAAACCAATTTATAATCCAAATGGGACAAACTTCAATGGTTATTGGAACTGGACTACCACTCCAAATGCCAATTCGGATGGGCAGCCTAGTAATGAGGCTACTATGAATCCTATGCAGATGCTATTCAACAAGTATGATACTGCAAATACTAAAAGAAGTATTGGTAATCTACAAGTTGACTATAAGGTACATTGGTTACCTGAACTAAACCTAAATCTAAATTTGGCATATGACGTAGCTAGAGGAAAAGGTGACAAAGGGAAAACAATGGGTTCATATGAGGTAATGAAAGATGACTTATTCAAAGGAGTAGGAAGATTTGATCATTGGAATAATTTTAGAAGAACTCAACTTCTAGAATATTACATGAAGTATGAGAAAGATTTGAAAGCTATCAAGAGTAGGGTGAATGTGATGGGAGGATACTCTTACCAACATTTCTACTATGCAGACTATAGTGAGGTATATTCGCCTAAGGTGGATTGGATGACCCCAAAACTTGATGAAAATGCTTGGATTGATGACAAAGATAATAACAGATATGTAGATGCTAAAGCTTACCGAAAACCAAAAGAAAACTACTTAGTATCATTCTTTGGTAGAGCTAATTATGTGTTCATGGATCGCTACTTATTGACAGGAACAGTACGTAGAGATGGTACATCTCGTTTTTCTAAAGATAATAGATGGGGTACATTTTCATCGTTGGCTGCGGCTTGGACTGTGTCCGAAGAATCTTTCTTGAAGGATGTTAGCTACTTGTCTAATCTTAAACTACGTGTAGGTTATGGTTCTACAGGGCAGCAAGATCTAGGAGATAATTTTTATCCTTACTATGCTGCTTACGAGATAAGTAATAATCAAGAGTCCATGTATCTTGATGAGTTACTAATGAAACCAGGCAAATACAATCCTGATTTGAAATGGGAAAGTACAGATACTTACAACATTGGTCTTGACTTTGGATTCTTAGGAAACAGAATCACAGGATCGGTAGAATATTATAAGAAAAAGACAAAAGACCTATTGGGAATGGTTGATATGCCTGCAGGAACAAGTTTTGCGAACAAAGACATTACCAATATTGGTAAAATGGAAAATCAAGGAGTTGAGTTCAATGTGAATGCAACTGTAATAGATACTAAAGATTTTTCTTGGTCTGCTGGTTTCAACGTTACTTGGAACGAAAGTGAAATTACTAAATTGATTCAACATGGAAACTCAGATTATGAGGGTATAGCAGTAGGTGAGGGTACTTTAGGTACTGGTTCTAAGCTACAAAGACATAAAGTTGGCTATGCTCCTTTTGCATTCGAAGTTTATCAACAGGTGTATGATACAGATGGTAATCCTATCCAAGGTGCATTTGTAGATCGTAATGGAGATGGAGTGATTACGGATGCTGATCGTTATTTGACAAAGGATCCAATGCCCAAAGTATATATGGGCTTCAATTCTACATTTGCCTATAAGCAATTTGACCTAGGCTTCAATCTACGTGCCAATTTTGGAAACTATGCATTTAACAAAATAGCAGCAATGAACTCTACAACAGCGGGTGCATATGGAGGACAAGGTTTCTTGACCAATTTGCACGAAACTGTGTTGAGAACTGGCTTTACAGAAACCAATACTGTAGAACAAAGCATGTCTGACTATTTCCTCGAAAATGCTTCATTCTTGAAAATGGATAATTTGACATTGGGTTACAATTTCAATAAGTTTATGAATACTAAGCTCTCAGGAAGATTGTCATTCAGTGTTCAGAATGTATTTACAATTACAAAATATAAAGGTCTTGACCCAGAAAATAATGGTGTTGATGGTGGCATCTGGCCACGTCCTAGAACCTATACATTGGGTGTAAATCTTAACTTCTAAAAAATTAGCAGCATGAAAAAGATATATTCAATAATAAGCATAACATTATTGTTGTTCGCAACATCTTGTGTAAATGACTTAGATGTCAAACCTCTCGATCCGCATATCGATAGGGCAGACGTAGTGTATGCTGATGAGAGCAACTACATCAAAGGTTTGATGAAAATTTATTCAGTATTTGCCATGAGTGGGCAAGATGGTGCTGGAAGCTCAGATATCGAAGGGCTAGATGCAGGTGGAGCACAGCTCTATCGTGTACTTTTCGACCTGCAAGTAGGCACTACTGACGAATGTGCAAACGCTTGGCCAGATCCATGGGTGAGCGAGGTGAACGAAATGAAATGGACACCAACAGGAAATGATGCAGTAGAGGCTGTCTATCAGAGATGTATGTATATAGTAGTTGTGGCAAACGAGTACATGAAACAAACCACAGATGCTAACATGTTGAGCAGAGGTATCAAAGAAGAGTTTTGGCCTACAGTGCATCAGTATAGACAAGAAGCTCGTCTATTGCGTGCTTATGCTTACTATATTTTGATGGATGCATATGGTCGTCCCCCTTTCATCACAGAAGAAAATTATTCTACAGCTCCCTCTCAATTGAGCAGAACAGAGCTATTTAACTGGATAGAAGGTGAATTGAAAGCTGTAGCAGGGACTCTTCCAGAGGCTCGTACTTCTTATGGTAGAGTAGATAAAGGAGTTGCAAACGCTATACTTTCAAGAATGTATCTCAATGCCGAGGTATATACTGGTGTTGCTAGATATAATGATTGTATAGAAGCGTCTAAAGCGGTGATCGGCGCAGGGTATAGTTTGAGCGAAAACTACTCTAACCTCTTCAAAGCGGACAATAATGTAACGTCAGCTAATGAAATTATTTTCCCTATTGTATTTGATGGGGTTAAGACTCAGACTTATGGAGGTATGCGCTACCTTATTGCATCATCTCGTGGACCACAAGAAGTTAGTTTGGAAACAGATGGCTTATTAGACGGATGGAGCGGCAATCGTGCATTGCCTACTTTGGTTCGCAAGTTTGAATTTGCGGATAGCAAACAGCCAACAGTAGCAACGATAAAAGACAAGAGAGGAATTTTCCAAGATGCAGATCGTTCGTTAGAGATAACAGATTGGTTAAAAACATTTGAGTCACAAGGTTGGGGAGTTCACAAATACACTAATTTGAAATCGGATGGAACTCCTGGTTCTAACTCTTATAGTCCAGATACAGACGTTATTTTGTTCAGATTGGCAGAAGTTTATTTAAATTATGCAGAAGCTGTACTTCGTGGTGGAACTGGCGGAGACAAGAATACCGCATTGGGTTATATCAATGAGTTGCGTACTCGTGGATATGGAGATAATTCAGGAAATATTGCGATGGGCGATCTAACTTTAGATTTTCTAATTGATGAGCGTTCTAGAGAATTATATTGGGAGGCTATCAGACGTACCGACCTTGTTCGTTATGGATATTATACTTCAGGCAGTTATGTGTGGCAGTTTAAAGGTGGAGTGAAAAATGGAACATCAGTAGATGAGTTCCGTAATATTTTCCCTATACCATCTACAGATATGTCGGTTAATGTAAATCTTACTCAAAACCCTGGGTATATTAAATAAAACTATATCACATGAAAACATTTAAATATATAAATATAATGTTGCTATTAGTCCTCACAGCATTTGCCTGTACAGATGACTTTAGCAAGGTAGAATATGATCCAGCAAATGCTAAAGCTGGGGAACTGTCACCTCTTCCACAAAGTGAGTATGTTTTACTTGTAGAGGATGCCGAAAAAGCTGTGGCAACATTTGAGTGGGGA
>JASLEN010000247.1 GCA_030151105.1 Dysgonomonas sp. | reverse complement strand
CCCATCTCCATAATCACTTTTATCACGACTTCTCAACTCTAGTAATGCCAAGCTGACAGCAAAAACTAGACATGCAAATATTAAGAGGGGATTAGGTAATCCGCTGTTTATGAATATGTAATCAATTATGATAGCTAAGATGAAATAGGCTTTGTAGCTTTGTAGTGTAAATTGCATAAGTGGCTTGTAGAGATCTTTGCCAAATATCTGAACTAACATCTCTGTTGAACGGCTCAGAATTGCTCCTCCAAGCAGCCCTGTTATTACTCTGAATAAAAATAGAGTGAGAAAACTATCTATCATTATCCACATGAATAGAGCAATTGTTAGCAATTCGTATAAGACAGTAAGTGAAATCTTTTTTCGCTTGGCACACTCTTTATAAGCAAAATAGCCAATAATGGCTGCTAGAGCATTTATCAAGATTGCTGCTATAAATTCGTTATTACTCAACGAAAGTGAATGAATCAATTCGTCTTTTAATGGAATTAATATACAGAATACAAGGAATATAGTAATCTGGAAAGTGAATATTATGCTAGCCTCTAGTTTGCGATAGCTAGAAAGCCTGTGAAAAGCTGTTTTTAGTCGTCTCAAGTTATCCATATTATCATATCATCTTTTGTGATGTACACAAAGTTAGATGAGATAATAATCTAAAACATTGACCTATGTCAATAAATTAGGAATTCAAATTTTAGCCTTCAAACGACTTAGGGTCTCTTGCGATACGTTGATGTAAGTAGCCACTATTTTGTTTGGAAGCCTTCTTACCACTTGTGGGTTGATGGCTAGTAGTTTGCGGTATCTTTCGGTGGCGTCTAGGGTCACAAATTCTTTGAGTCGCCTAGTGTTGTTGATGTAGGCATATTCGAGATATTTTCTGTAAAATATTTCCCAAGTGGGTATGGTTTCTAATAAGTGGAAAAAGTCATTCCTAGAGATGTATAATACTTCGGTATCTTCCAGAGCCTGAACGTTTTTCAAATGATGGTTCTTCTGTGATGAAACTAGCTAGGGCGGTTGCATATCCTCCTTCAAAAATAAGATGGCGTGTGGAATCTACTCCTGCTTCGTTGATGAAAAATATTCTAAGACAGCCACTTACTACAAAAAACATTTTTTGATGATATTGTTGACCAGCATCAGTCAAGAAATCATTTTTCTTGCAATTCATTGGTTTAAAACAAGTCAGTATTTGCTCCAATTCATCCTCTGAGACCGTAATTGTGTTTTGTATATCTTTTGCAAGTGCCTCTAATTTCATATATTATTCCATTTATTAAGAATGGAAAGATACTACGAATTATTAATAATTATCCGAAAAAAGTATTTCTAAGTGCGTTTTGGGTAAACTATTAGTATTTGATGTTTGTTAGGTATTTTTATGACAATCGTTAAATTGGGCTAAAAAAAGGTTTTGTGAGTAAACGTTTTTTTAATGCTTGCGTCTTATAACTAGAAACCAAAACTAAAAACAAATTTAATTATGAAGAAGGGAATTTTAATTACTTTAATGTCAGCAACTATGATGATTTTTGCTGCCAATGTAGGTGCTCAAACAGTGGCTGCAACTAAATTGCAACCTGCACAAAAAGTAGAAAACTGCGAGTGTAAAGAGAAATGTGAGTGCAAAGAATCGTGCGAAAATTGTGCTAAAACAACTTGCAAAGTAGGAGAAGGGAAAAAAGGAAAATGTACAAAAGGTAAACATAGACATCACAGAGGAGGCAAACACATGATGAAACCAACAGAAGAAGCGCTTAAAAACTTGAAAGCATATCCTGAAACAGTGGGCGACATGGAAAGACATGTAATCTATTTGAGCGAGAGAAAGAATGAAGATGCATTGAAAGTAGAATTGGTTCCTGGAAAAATAATGGAGGTAGATTGCAACCAACACAGACTGATGGGACAAATAAAAGAAGAGACTGTGCAAGGTTGGGGTTACAATTATTTCACTTTCGAAACCAATGGTGAGACTGCGTCAACAATGATGATGTGCCCAGATCCTAAGACTGAGAAATTTGTTTATGGAGCAACAGAAATGGTGCGTTACAATAGTCGTTTGCCAATTGTGGTGTATCTTCCAAAAGGGATAGAATTGCGTTACAAAATTTGGAGTGCAGGACATTTGTCAACTGCCGAACAACAATAATATTGAAGTAAGATTTGAAGGTATAAAACAAAAAGGATATCTCTTTGGAGGTATCCTTTTTTTATATTTATTGAGTTTGTACAGAGTAGATTGGCTATTTTATTTAGCTCTTTTTCCCATTTCTTTCACTTTTTCTATCCATGTTTTTCGTCGCTCGTCGGTTGATGTTTTGACGATACCAAAATAACTGACTTTCTTGGTTTTGATTCCACAAAGCTTGAGGCTCGATTTTAATTGTTTTTCGCTAGGAGCACCAAAATATAATCTATAGAACCAACCTGGCTGATCGAGCGTGGCTATGATGTGTGCCGTTTTATTCTTGAGTAAGCCTTCCATACGGTAAGAATTGGGAATGGTATTGTAGGTCAAACTAGGTAGAAAAAGCCTGTCCAAAAAGCCCTTCACCAGTGCAGGCAAAGCGCTCCACCACACAGGATGCACCCACACCAAAT
>JASLEN010000239.1 GCA_030151105.1 Dysgonomonas sp. | reverse complement strand
TACAATCAATATAGATTATCAAGATATTGCTGAAAAAGCTCTCTATGCGAAACTTGCTGAAACTGGAGCCGAATCAGGATGTGCCGTAGTAATGGAAGTAGAAACAGGCGAAGTAAAAGCCATAACGAATCTAGACCGAGTGGCAGAAGGTGTTTATGCAGAGGGCAAGCCTAATGCATTTTCATACATGTCCGAACCAGGATCTACATTTAAGGCAATCTCTCTATTGATTGCTTTGGAAGATGGAGTAGTTACACCAGATGATCTTCTAGAGGTTGGCAATGGTCAATATGGATATGCAGGAAGAACCATCTACGATCATGATTGGCGCAAAGGAAGAGACAAGGGAAATATGACTGTAACTCAGGGAATGTATAGTTCTTCAAATATCGCTATTGCCAAAATGATATTAAAAGGATACGAAAATAATCCTGCTAAATTTACGAAGCGCATTCACGAATTGGGAATAGCTACTAGCCAGACTTGGGATGTACCACTAGATGGGATAGAAGGAACTGTCAATATAAGGATGGCTGATGACAAGAACAGAACATGGTCTAAAACGGCATTACCTTGGATGTCATTCGGATACGAAACACAAGTACCACCTATGTATATGCTTATGTTCTACAACGGAATAGCTAATGACGGACGAATGATAAAGCCTTTTATCACCAAAGCATTCTGGAAGGGTGGTAAGAAAACAGAGGAATTTGAAACAGAGGTAATCAATAGGTCTCTTGCTTCTAGAAAGACAATAAAACAAGTACAAGATATACTGAGAGGAGTGGTTACGGACGGAACAGGTAGAGCAGTAAACTCTGATATTGTATCCATTGCTGGAAAAACGGGAACAGCACAGATAGCAGCAGGAGGAAGGTATGGAGCAGGAGGACACTTTGTTTCTTTTGTAGGATATTTCCCTGCCGAAAAACCTAAATACACTTGCTTTGTGGGAATACGTCGTCCTAAAGGAAATCCTATCGCAGGAACTATGCCAGGACATGTATTCAAAAGCATTGCTGAGGGAATTACGGTGAGAGAAATGGTTTCTGACCCAATACTTGCACCAGTAGATACGTTGCACAATCTACTTCCGAATGTGAAGAATGGATTGTATGCAAATACAGAAATTGCACTCAAAAAACTGAAGCAAGATTTCACAAGGTCTGACAGTAAATGGATACGTTCTCATACTTCTAAAGAAAAGATTGAGATACTAGACTCCACTATTGGCGAACAAGTAACGATGCCAAATGTTGTGGGTATGGGACTAAGAGATGCTATATATTTACTAGAGAATGCAGGACTTGTGGTTTCGGTACAAGGAAGTGGAAAAATAACAAGCCAGTCTATTGCGGCTGGAAACAGATATCAAAAAGGCTCAAGAGTAGCAATTACTCTCAATTAAGGATTACAAAAAAACAAAGATATGAAGGTAGAGGAATTATTGAAAGATATAGAAATCGTTGACATCAAGGGGAGCTTAGATATTGACGTATCTGATATAGTAACAGACTCTCGTAAGGCTCAAGAAGATGCACTATTCATTGCTCTCTCAGGTGTGCAAGTGGATGGACATGCATATATTGAAAATGCGATTGACTTGGGAGCTAAAACAATTGTCTATCAAAATGACATAGATAATTATAAAGAAGGAATTACATACATCAGAGTAAAAGATGGAGCAGATGCCGCTGGCAAAACTGCAACTATGTGGTACGAAGACCCATCTGATAAAATAAAACTTGTAGGAGTAACAGGCACCAATGGCAAAACAACGGTAGCCACCCTACTCTACAACATGTTTCGCAAATTGGGTTACAAAGCAGGACTTCTATCTACTGTAGCAAATTACGTGGACACTAAAGTTGTACCAGCAACTCACACTACGCCTGACCCATTATCACTGAATAAGCTACTACACGAAATGGTAGAGGCTGGATGCGAATATGTATTTATGGAAGTAAGTTCACATGCTATTCACCAAAAAAGAATTAGTGGATTGAAGTTTGATGGTGCAATATTCACCAATCTTACACAAGATCATCTCGACTATCATGGTACTATGGCAGAATACCTAAAAGCAAAAAAGATGTTCTTCGACAATCTGCCAGCTACAGCTTTTGCTCTAACAAATATAGATGATAAGAATGGAGCTGTCATGCTTCAAAACTCAAAGGCGAAGAAGCATACTTACGCTGTAAAGACTCTAGCAGATTACAAAGCACGTATCCATGAAAAGCATTTTGATGGAACATCTATCGAAATCAATGGAAAGGAATTAGTCGTGCAGTTTGTAGGAGTTTTCAATGTATATAATCTTTTAGCAGTATATGGAGCAACAGAACTCTTGGGACAAAATCCAGAAGAAATTCTACTTGCAATGAGTACGTTGAAACCAGTTTCTGGACGATTCCAAACACTTCGCTCTCCCGAAGGTTATACTGCGATTATCGATTATGCACATACACCCGACGCCCTGACTAATGTACTTGATTCCATTCACGAAGTATTGGAAGGAAGTGGAAAAGTAATTACAGTTGTAGGATGCGGCGGCAATAGAGATAGAACTAAACGTCCGTTGATGGCACAAGAGGCTGCCAAATTGAGTGATCAAGTTATTTTGACATCCGACAATCCTCGTTACGAAGAGCCAATGGCTATCATCAACGATATGGCAGATGGGCTGAAACGTGACCAAATGAAGAAAACACTTCTCATCGAAGATCGCCGTCAAGCCATCAGAACAGCCTGCACCCTAGCCAAAGAGGGAGATGTGATTCTGGTAGCAGGAAAAGGACACGAAGACTATCAAGATGTAAAAGGAGTGAAACATCACTTCAACGACAAAGAAGAGATTCTTAATCTTTTCAACGAATAAAAAAACGTAGAATAAAATAATAAAATAAGACATGCTATATTACCTTTTTGACTATTTAAACGAACTCGATTTTCCAGGTGCAGGAATGTTCAAATACGTATCATTCCGTTCGGCAATGGCACTCATCATATCCCTATTGATATCTACTATCATAGGTAGCCGCATGATTAGGATGCTACAGAAGATGCAAATAGGCGAGATTGTTCGTGACCTTGGTTTAGAAGGACAAATGCAAAAGAAGGGTACACCAACCATGGGAGGAATCATTATCATTGTCTCCATCCTTATACCTACATTGCTTTTGGCAAAACTCGACAATACCTATATCATCCTTATGTTAATCACGACAGTATGGTTAGGCGTTCTTGGTTTTGTTGACGATTACATCAAGGTTTTCAAAAAAGACAAAGAGGGAATACATGGTAAATCGAAAGTTATTGCTCAAGTGGGATTAGGGCTCATTGTTGGTTTAACGATGTATCTCAGTCCAGATATTGTAGTGAGAGAAAACATCGAAGTGATGGGGGCTGACAACATGGTAGAGCAAGCCACATACACTTCGGGGGTTGTAAAATCGACCCAAACAACAATCCCATTTTTGAAGAATAACAACCTCGATTACGAGATGTTTACTTCTTTTCTTGGAGAATATTCTGAGCCTGCTGCTTGGATTTTATTTGTAATTATTGTTATCTTCATAGTGACTGCAGTATCTAACGGAGCAAATCTAACGGATGGACTTGATGGGCTTGCCGCTGGTAGTTCTGCTATCATTGGGGTCACATTGGGAATATTAGCCTATGTGTCGGGACATATAAAGTTTGCTTCTTACCTAAACATTATGTTTATTCCAGGAAGTGAAGAACTTGTGATTTTTGCAGCGGCATTTATTGGAGCACTTACAGGTTTCTTATGGTATAATTCCTATCCTGCTCAAGTATTTATGGGCGATACGGGAAGTTTAACTATAGGTGGTATTATTGGAGTATTTGCAGTTATTATTCATAAAGAATTGCTACTCCCAATACTTTGTGGAGTATTCATGGTAGAAAGTCTTTCGGTAATGATACAAGTATTCTACTTCAAATTTACGAAAAAGAAATATGGTGAAGGACGCAGGGTCTTTAAAATGACACCTCTACATCATCACTTCCAGAAACAAGGAAATGCTGGAATTCAAGCCCTAATACAGAAACCATTTAGGGCAGTACCTGAATCGAAGATAACTGCTCGTTTTTGGATTATTGGAATTTTGCTTGCTGTGCTAACACTAGCAACATTAAAAATGCGCTAATACGTAGCTAACATAAAGCTAATAACAGGCTAACAAAATGAAACGAATTGTAATACTAGGAGGAGGCGAAAGTGGTGTGGGCTCTGCAATATTGGCTCAGGAGCAAGGCTTTGATGTCTTCTTATCGGATAGTTCTTTACTGAAAGATGAATACAAAGAAGAACTGAAAAAATATAATATCCCTTTTGAAGAAGGGATGCACACTGAGGAAATGATAATGTCGGCTTACGAGATTATAAAAAGCCCTGGCATACCTAACTATGTGCCAATGGTAGAGAAAGCTCGATCGCTAAATATTCCTATCCTCTCCGAAATGGAATTCGCCAAAAGGTACACATCAGCAAAAATGATTTGTATCACAGGGAGTAATGGAAAAACAACAACTGCAAGTCTTGTCTATTACATTTTGAAATCTGCAGGTCTTAATGTTGGACTAGGAGGCAATATTGGAAAAAGCTTTGCAAGACAAGTGGCTCATGATAATTATGAGTACTATGTCTTAGAGTTAAGCAGCTTCCAGTTAGAGAATATGTACACCTTCAAGGCTGACATTGCAATATTGTTGAATATCACGCCAGACCACTTGGATAGATACGATTACGATATGGC
>JASLEN010000199.1 GCA_030151105.1 Dysgonomonas sp. | reverse complement strand
AAATGGGATCGGGATCCTCAAGTAATGCTTCAGGTAATTTACTAATATCAGTATCAAGCCCCACACAAAGGAAGGATTTTTTACTCTTGATATTCTCAAAAAGTTGTTCTCTTGTCATTATATATTTGATTATAACTCGCTCGCTTTCATACGTTCAGCATTTTCTGCAATAATCAGCATATCGAGCATATGTTGAATATCACCATCCACATAGTTAGAAAGATTATGTATTGTCTCATTGATTCTATGATCTGTAACCCTTCCTTGAGGATAATTATAAGTTCGTATTTTAGCCGATCTATCCCCCGTAGAAACCATTGTCTTACGCTTGGAAGTAATATCGTCCAAATACTTTTGATATTCCATATTATAGATACGGCTACGAAGCTCTACAAGCGCCTTAGCCTTATTTTTTATCTGCGACTTCTCATCTTGACATTGCACCATTATTCCTGTTGGAATATGTACAAGTCTAACTGCCGAATAAGTCGTATTCACCGACTGTCCACCATTACCAGATGCACAAAAGGTATCCACTCGAATATCCGATTCTTTAACCTCCACATCAAACTCCTCAGCCTCTGGCAATACTGCCACCGTAGCTGCTGACGTATGCACACGTCCTTGAGTCTCAGTAGATGGAATACGTTGTACTCGATGTACACCCGACTCATACTTCAGAATTCCATATACGCCTTCGCCTGTGACTGTGAAGATAATTTCCTTATAGCCACCCGAAGTTCCTTCCGTATAGTCAGTTGTCTCCACTTTCCAGCCCTTTGTTTCGCAATATCTAACATACATACGATACAAATCGCCTGCAAAAAGTGCAGCCTCATCGCCACCAGTTCCACCTCTAATTTCCACAATAGCATTTTTGCTATCTTCTGGATCGGCAGGAAGTAACAGCAATTTTATCTCTTCTTCCAAGAGTGGCAATCGTGCATTCCCCTCTTCCAATTCCTCCTTAGCAATCTCTCTGAAATCTGCATCATTCTCGGTATCTAATATCTCTCGTGCTTCGGCAATACTATCCAAAAGCTGCTTATATTCTCGATGTGCATTGGCTATTTTTTCCAAATCACGATACTCCTTGCTTAGCTTCACAAAACGCTTCATGTCTGCTATCACTCCAGGATCCGTTATCAGTTTCCCAATTTCTTCAAATCGAATAACTAATGCATCTAATTTACTTAATAAGGAATTGTCTGCCATTTTCTACTTTCTTAATTTGAGTGCAAAGGTACATAAAAAAGACTAATAAGTATTCTTTACCTATCTTTTATCTAAAAGTGCAAGTTGCACCAATAGAATTACTTTCTAATCAACTTTGCATACTGACGCAAAATATAATCCAATAAAACCTGAGTTCCATTGAATATAATTATCTACAATAAGCGACAGCTATTTTTTAGTCACAGGTTTGTTGGGATCCACAAACTCTTTCATTTTTCTTTGTTCTGGGATAATGCTATTCAGAAAGATTATCAGACCTGCAATATCTTGCTGATAGGTATTGGAAATGAAATAAGACTTGGAGACATCACCATATTGAATATTTATTCTTTTCTGATTTCTATCACCAGGCAGTCTATTTACATATTCGTCAAGCAAATCTATATTCACGAAAAGGCTTATATATTTTCTTATAGCATTTTTCTCTTTGCCAAATAACTGACGGTGATTATAAACCTTAATAACTTTTTTGTCAACGTTATCTATTTCCTCTATTTTTAGTTCATCATCAATAATATAATGCATAGAGCTCGTCCAAGACGAACTGTAATCAATGATATGAATTGAATATTTGGTACTGTCTGCATCGGAAGATGATGCACTCAAGTTTAGAGCAACTGCCAAAAAGAAGAATAGTAATGTCTTTTTCATCAACTGTTTGTGTAATATGATTTGTAAACTTAGTGAAAATAATTGATTTAAAAATCAATTTACGATTTGTTAAATAAAAAGAAAGTCCGCAAAATCAACTTCGCAGACTTTCCAACCTTAACACAAACTTTACAAAACTACACAATAGAGTTAATTGCAGTCTGATAATTAGGCTCTTGCCCAATTTCAGGAACTAACTCCGTGTACGATATATTTCCTTCGGGATTGATAACTACAACGGCTCTAGCAAGTAAACCTTTTAGAGGACCATCAGTCATCAAAATTCCGTAATCTTTTGCAAATTCTGGGTTTCTAAATACAGAAGCTGGTTCTACATTTTCGATTCCCTCTGTAGTACAAAAACGACCGCTTGCAAACGGAAGATCCGCTGAAACTGCCAATACTACTGTATTTTTTAAGCTCGAAGCTTCTTTATTAAATTTACGAACAGAAGTTGCACAAACACCTGTATCAATGCTAGGGAAAATATTAAGAACAATATTTTTTCCTTTCAGATCAGATAGTACCACTTCTGACAAATCACCTTTCACTAACGTAAAAGCTAGAGCTTTGTCTCCTACTTTAGGCAAGTTGCCTGAAGTATTCACTTCTGTACCTTTGAATGTTATTTTAGCCATAATTGAATTCTGTAATTTTGATCTAATACAAATATAGAATATAATTTAATAACCACAAAAAAAATACGGTTAATTGGGGAATTTTAATGAGATAAATTTCTTTTTTCCTAAATTTTAACTACTCAATTCTCTCTCCAAATATTTTGCGGTGAAGCCGACCTTTTTGGCAACTATCTCTTCAGGAGTCCCTACACCTACAACTGTGCCCCCGCCTATTCCGCCATCAGGTCCTATATCTATAATATAGTCAGCACTTTTGATAATATCTTGGTTGTGCTCAATAACAATTATTGTATTTCCTCTATCAACCAATTTGTTTAGAACTCCCAATAGTACACGAATATCTTCGAAATGAAGTCCAGTTGTTGGCTCATCGAGGATATATATCGTATTTCCTGTGTCAATTTTCGCAAGCTCTGAGGCTAATTTTATACGCTGACTCTCTCCTCCCGATAAAGTTGTAGATGGTTGCCCCAATTTGATATAACCTAACCCCACCTCTTGGAGCACTTTCACCTTATTCAAAATGGTAGGTACACTCTCAAAAAACTCAACTGCCATATTGATAGTCATATCCAAAACATCTGCAATTGATTTCCCTTTAAATCTTACCTCTAGGGTTTCTCTATTATATCTTTTGCCATGACACTCTTCGCAAGGCACAAAAACATCTGGCAAGAAGTTCATTTCTATCGTCTTGTATCCACTTCCACTACATACCTCGCAACGTCCTCCCTTCACGTTGAATGAAAAACGCCCTGCTTTGTAACCTCGTATTTTAGATTCTGGAAGATTGACATACAGATTTCGAATATCGCCAAACACACCTGTGTATGTTGCAGGATTGGAGCGAGGAGTTCGTCCTATTGGAGACTGATCCACGGTGATAATTTTATCTACCAACTCTATTCCTTGGATACTTTTGTAAGGAAGAGGATCTCTGAGCGAGCGATATAGATGCTGGCTCAGAATCGGTTGCAATGTTCCATTTATCAAGCTAGACTTACCACTTCCCGAAACTCCAGTTACACATATAAATGTATTGAGTGGGAAACTTGCAGTTACATTCTTCAGATTATGCCCTGTAGCTCCTTTTATCGTTATGATCTGTCCGTTACCTTTGCGACGAGTGGATGGAACTTCAATTTCTTTTCTACCATTCAAGTAGTCGGAAGTGAGCGTATTAGAAGCCATCATCTCCTGCGGTGTTCCTGCAAATACGACTTTTCCTCCACGCCTTCCAGCATGAGGTCCCATATCTACAATGTAGTCGGCATCTAACATAATATCCTTGTCATGCTCTACCACAACCACAGAGTTACCCGTATCCCTCAATTTTTTAAGAGAATCAATCAATCTATCATTGTCTCGCTGATGCAACCCAATACTAGGCTCATCCAATATATATAATACATTCACAAGTTGAGAACCAATCTGCGTAGCCAAACGAATACGTTGACTTTCACCACCCGACAAACTTACAGATGGTCTATTGAGTGACAAGTAATTGAGTCCTACATTCAGGAGAAAAGCAAGTCGAGAAACAATCTCTTTCTTGATTTCTTCTGCTATTGTTTTTTGCTTTTCGGAGATATGCTGATCAAGATCTTGTATCCAATCAAATAATGTTTGGATATCCATCTCTGCCAAATCAGCAATATTTTTGTCATTTATTTTATAATGAAGCGCCTCCTTATTTAGTCGTTGCCCTTTACATTCGGGACAAACGTCTGTTTTTATAAATTGTTCTGCCCATTTTTGAGCTGTTGCCGATGCTTCGCTATCTTGCTGCATATTGATATACTTAGCAACACCCTCAAAAGCAACCATGTAATTGGAATTTCCCAACGATTCATTTTTTATCTGCAAACGTTCATCTGTTCCAAATACAATATCATCAAGTGCTTCTTGTGGCAAATCCTTGATTGGCGTTTTGATCGTTACTCCATATTTTTCGCAAATAGCTTCTATCTGCCAAAAGAAAAGCGAATTCTTATACTTGCCAAGTGGAGCAATTCCACCTGCGTAGATACTCACATTAGGCTTGGGTACAATTTTCTCAATATCTATTTGATTTACCAAACCTAAACCTTTACACTTTGGACAAGATCCATAAGGAGAGTTGAACGAAAAATTGTGCGGAGCAGGCTCGCTATATGATAAGCCAGTACTAGGACACATCAGCTCTCGACTAAAGTGACGAACCTCATCTGTATCCACATCTTGAATCATTACCAAGCCTTCGCCCATCTTCATGGCTGTGCGGAGACTTTTCTTCAAGTTGTCTTCAAATTTATTAGACACTTTCATTTTGTCTATCAAGACTTCGATGCTGTGGTTCTTATATCTGTCCACTCGCATTCCTGGCAGAATCTCTCTGATAACACCATCTACACGAACCGTCAAGTAACCTTTTTTGCTCACTTGCTCAAACAACTCTTTGTAGTGTCCTTTCCTATTACGAACAACGGGAGCAAGCAAATAGATACGCTTACCAATATATTGTTCCATAATAAGTTCTAAGATTTGCTCTTCAGTATATTTCACCATTTTCTCACCCGAAAGGTAAGAAAAAGCATCACCTGCACGAGCATACAACAGACGCAAGAAGTCATAAATCTCGGTTGTTGTACCCACCGTAGAACGAGGATTTCGATTAGTCGTTTTTTGCTCAATCGAAATCACAGGACTCAACCCCGTAATTTTGTCCACATCTGGACGCTCCATTCCTCCTAAGAAGTTTCGAGCATAGGCTGAAAAGGTCTCAATGTATCGTCTCTGCCCTTCTGCAAAAATTGTATCAAATGCTAATGAAGATTTTCCACTACCACTCAGCCCCGTAATAACAACAAGCGAGTCGCGTGGAATTTCTACATCTATATCTTTCAAATTGTGCACACGCGCGCCGTACACATTTATAGTCTCTCTATCGTCTAATATATTTGCCATTCTTTATTATAAAGGAAGTATCTGATTATTCACTTCAAAAAAGACATCGAATTAAATCTTGTTGAAAATGAATAATAACACAAGTTCTTAGAACTTAAAAAAATAAGTATTGGGTGTGTCTATTATTCCAAAGTCACCCAAGCCTTGTTATGCACCTTTGGAGCCTCTTTGCTATAGTATAAAGACTCTTGCGTAGGAATTTGTAATGTATATGATTTTCCAGCC
>JASLEN010000228.1 GCA_030151105.1 Dysgonomonas sp. | reverse complement strand
CCATAAAAATCAAATGATTAGAGCGGTTATCGTAAACTTCATGCGTAAGTTCAAAGAACTAGATGCTGAGTTGAAACGTAAACGTTTTGACTTGACTATCGGTGATGAACTTCCTACAGGAATCATTCAAATTGCTAAGGTTTACGTTGCTAAAAATCGTAAGATACAAGTAGGTGATAAAATGGCAGGACGTCACGGAAACAAGGGTATTGTTTCGCGTATTGTACGCCAAGAAGATATGCCTTTCCTTCCTGATGGAAGTCCTGTGGATATCGTTCTTAACCCTCTAGGGGTACCTTCTCGTATGAACCTTGGACAGATTTATGAAACTGTTTTAGGATGGGCTGGACAAACGTTGGGTGTTAAGTTTGCAACTCCTATTTTTGATGGAGCGCAACTTGAAGACTTGACTATTTGGACTGACAAGGCTGGAGTGCCAGCATTCGGAAAAGTACGTCTATTCGATGGTGGAACAGGAGAGCAATTTGACCAACATGCTACAGTGGGTGTGATTTACATGCTGAAACTAGGACACATGGTGGAAGATAAGATGCACGCTCGTTCTATCGGACCATACTCACTCATTACTCAACAACCACTTGGAGGTAAAGCTCAATTTGGGGGACAACGTTTTGGAGAGATGGAGGTTTGGGCGCTCGAGGCATTCGGTGCGGCTCATATCTTGAGAGAAATATTGACTATCAAGTCTGATGACGTGATGGGTAGATCTAGAGCTTATGAAGCTATTGTGAAAGGAGAACCAATGCCAGAACCAGGAATTCCTGAGTCTCTAAACGTTCTACTACACGAAATGCGTGGTCTAGGACTAAGTATATCTTTAGATTAATATTATTCAAAAAAAATGTATATCTCTTGGTGCCAAAGCTCGAGAGATATACATTCTAAAATAAATAACTCTTTATACAATTAAGTATATGGCTTTTAGAAAAGAAAAAAAGGTAAAGAGTAGTTTTTCAAAAATTACGATTAGTCTAGCTTCTCCAGAAGAAATTTTGGAAGCTTCTAGTGGTGAGGTTTTGAAACCTGAAACTATAAACTACCGTACTTACAAACCCGAACGTGATGGACTTTTCTGCGAACGTATATTCGGCCCTGTGAAGGACTATGAATGTCATTGTGGAAAATATAAGAGAATTCGTTACAAAGGAATCGTTTGTGACCGATGCGGAGTAGAAGTTACAGAAAAGAAAGTACGCCGTGAACGTACAGGACATATTCATCTAGTTGTTCCTGTAGCTCACATTTGGTATTTCCGTTCATTGCCAAACAAAATGGGTTATTTGTTGGGTATTCCGACAAAGAAACTAGACTCTATAATTTATTATGAGCGTTATGTGGTTATCCAACCAGGATTGGCTGCAGAAGAAGGTATTGCTGAAAAAGATTTGATGACAGAAGACGAATATCTAGACATGCTAGATAAATTGCCTGCTGAAAATCAAATGTTAGAAGATACTGATCCTAATAAGTTTATAGCTAAAATGGGTGCTGAGGCTGTTTATGACCTATTGGCACGTATCGATCTTGATAAGTTAGCTAATCAGTTACGTCATAAAGCAAGCACTGACACATCTCAACAACGTATCAACGATGCCTTGAAGCAACTTCAAGTTGTAGAGGCGTTCCGTGGTGCTAAGATAGAAAATAGACCAGAGTGGATGATTGTGAAAATAGTTCCAGTTATTCCACCAGAACTTCGTCCACTAGTGCCACTAGATGGAGGTCGTTTTGCAACATCGGATTTGAACGACCTTTATCGTCGTGTAATTATCCGTAACAACCGTCTAAAACGTTTGATAGATATCAAAGCTCCTGAGGTAATTCTTAGAAATGAGAAACGTATGCTTCAAGAGTCTGTGGATTCATTGTTTGACAACTCTCGTAAATCGAGCGCTGTTAAAACAGATGCAAACCGCCCACTTAAATCTCTATCAGACAGCTTGAAAGGTAAGCAAGGACGTTTCCGTCAAAACTTGCTTGGAAAACGTGTTGACTATTCTGCTCGTTCGGTTATTGTCGTAGGACCAGAATTGAAGATGCACGAGTGCGGACTTCCTAAAGATATGGCTGCTGAAATTTACAAACCATTTATTATCAGAAAACTGATAGAACGTGGAATTGTAAAAACAGTAAAATCTGCGAAGAAAATTGTAGATAGAAAAGAGCCAGTTGTTTGGGATATTCTAGAGCATGTGATGAAAGGTCATCCAGTGCTACTGAATCGTGCTCCTACCCTACACAGATTGGGTATTCAAGCATTCCAACCAAAAATGATTGAAGGAAAAGCAATTCAACTTCACCCTCTAGCATGTACGGCGTTCAATGCCGACTTCGATGGTGACCAGATGGCTGTTCACTTACCACTTGGTAATGAGGCAATCATTGAGGCACAAATGTTGATGCTTGCTTCTCATAACATCCTTAACCCTGCCAATGGTGCGCCTATTACGGTTCCATCTCAGGACATGGTTTTGGGTCTATACTATATCACAAAAATCCGTCCAGGTGCTAAAGGAGAAGGACTTGTTTTCTACGGACCAGAAGAAGCAATCATTGCTTACAACGAAGGGAAAGTAGATATTCATGCTCCTATCAAAGTATATGTGAAGGATTTGAATGAAGCGGGAGAAATTGTTGATACGCTAACAGAAACAAGCGTGGGACGTGTTCTTGTAAACGAAATCGTTCCTGTAGAAGTTGGATATATCAACGAAATTCTATCTAAAAAATCGCTTAGAGATATCATTGGTAACGTTATTAAGGTGTGTGGAGTTGCTGTAACTGCTCAGTTCCTTGACGATATCAAAGACCTAGGATACAAAATGGCATTCCGTGGAGGTCTGTCATTCAACCTCGAAGATGTAATTATTCCAGAAGAAAAAGATGTTCTTGTACAACAAGGATATGAAGAAGTTGAGCAAATTTTGAACAACTACAACATGGGATTCATTACATACAATGAGCGTTACAACCAGATTATTGATACTTGGACACACATCAACTCGAAGTTGTCTAACGTATTGATGAAACAACTTTCGGAAGACGACCAAGGATTCAACTCTGTTTACATGATGCTTGACTCTGGTGCTCGTGGATCGAAAGAGCAGATTCGTCAGTTGTCTGGTATGCGTGGATTGATGGCGAAACCTCAAAAGAGTGGAGCAGAAGGTGGACAAATTATTGAAAACCCTATTCTTTCTAACTTTAAGGAAGGTCTATCAGTACTAGAGTACTTTATTTCTACCCACGGTGCGCGTAAAGGTCTTGCGGATACGGCTCTGAAAACTGCCGATGCTGGATACCTTACTCGTCGTCTTGTTGACGTTTCTCAGGATGTTATCATTCAAGAGGAAGACTGTGGAACTCTACGTGGATTGATTACTACTGAGTTGAAAAACAACGAAGAAGTGGTGGCTTCACTTTACGAAAGAATTCTAGGACGTGTATCTGTACATGATATTATTCACCCACAAACTGGCGAAACTATCGTTGAAGAGGGTGTTGAAATAACAGAAGAAATTGCAAATGCTATCCAAAATTCTCCAATCGAGCAAGTTGAGATCCGTTCGGTATTGACTTGTGAGTCTAAAAAAGGAGTTTGCGGAAAATGTTATGGACGTAACCTTGCAACAGGACGTATGGTTCAAAGAGGAGAGGCAGTTGGAGTTATCGCTGCTCAGTCTATTGGAGAGCCAGGTACGCAGCTTACACTTCGTACGTTCCACGTTGGGGGTATTGCATCGAATATTGCATCCGAAAGCCGCATCGTAGCTAAATACGAAGGTGTGCTAGAAATTGACGAGCTACGTTCTGTAGATATCGTTAGTGAGGATGGCAAGAAAGTGAAAATCGTTGTAAGCCGTCTTGTAGAACTTCGTTTGGTTGACCCTAACACTAAGATTGTATTGTTGACACACAACGTTCCTTATGGATCGAAATTGTATTTTGAGAATGGGGCAAAAGTTGTGAAAGATGACTTAATCTGTGAGTGGGATCCATTTAATGCTGTTATTATTTCTGAGGCAGCAGGTAAGGTTCAATTCGAAAATGTTATCGAAAACGTAACATATAAAGTTGAGTCTGACGAGCAAACAGGATTGAAAGAGAAAATCATTATCGAATCGCGTGACAAAACAAAAGCTCCTGAAGCTCATGTTGTGGATGCGAAAGGTAATATTCTCAAAACATATACATTGCCACTTGGAGCTCACTTGTCGAAAGATGAAGGAGACATATTGGCTGCGGGTGATATCTTAGTTAAGATACCTCGTGCTGTAGGAAAAGCGGGTGATATTACGGGAGGTCTTCCACGTGTTACTGAGCTATTTGAGGCTCGTAACCCATCTCAACCAGCTGTAGTTTCGGCTATTGACGGGGAAATCTCTTTCGGAAAAATCAAACGTGGTAATCGTGAGGTAATCGTTACTTCTAAACTAGATGAAGTTAAGAAATACCTAGTTCCTCTATCGAAACAAATTCTTGTACAAGAAAATGACTTCATTAGAGCAGGTATGCCATTGTCTGATGGTTCAACAACTCCATCTGATATTCTTGCTATCATGGGACCAACTGCGGTACAAGAGTATATTGTGAATGAAGTACAAGACGTTTATCGTCTGCAAGGTGTGAAAATCAATGACAAACACTTTGAGGTTATCGTACGTCAGATGATGCGTAAAGTAGAAATTGTAGATCCAGGAGATACAAGATTCCTTGAAAAACAAATCGTTGACAAGTATTTCGTAATGGAAGAAAACAACCGTATTTGGGGACGCAAGGTAGTTATTGATGCTGGAGACTCTACTGTGTTTGAACCAGGGCAGATTGTTACTGCACGTAAACTAAGAGACGAAAACTCTATGCTAAAACGTAGAGACTTACGTCCAGTGGAAGTGCGTGATGCAGTGCCTGCAACAGCAAATCAGATACTTCAAGGTATTACACGTGCTGCGCTTCAAACAGAGAGCTTCATGTCGGCAGCTTCGTTCCAGGAAACAACAAAAGTATTGAACGATGCAGCTATCCATGCAAAAGAAGATTTACTAGACGGATTGAAAGAAAACGTTATCTGTGGACACTTGCTTCCAGCAGGTACAGGTCAACGTGAATTCGAGAAGTTAGTTGTAGGTACGAAAGAAGATTTCGAACGTATGCAAGCTAACCGCAAGACTGTAGTAGATTTTGATACTGTAGAATAATTCAAAAATTCTATCATAAAAAAAGGAGTAAGTTTTAAAAACTTACTCCTTTTTTGTTTTCCTTTTATTTGTTAGGCTTTGACTTCTGATTGCTCAAGCAATTCTCGCAAGTCTTCGCTTGAATGTTCAACCTCTCTAATAGGAATAGACTCAACCAATGCAAGTGATGGGTCAACGTCATACATTTGCGTATCTGACGTTGTCAATCGTTTGACCATATCATAACATGCAAGCATAATCTTATTCTTATTATTCATCTCCATGTTTCTAAAAATACGATCCACAATCACAAAGGTAAAATCACCCCTTTTATCATCGGATTCTACGATTGATGGATAACGAGAAGATAGATCTACCCTACCCTGACGTTCCAATTCTTCCGTTATTAAAGTCACATATTTATCGGCATGAATACCAAGTTTGAATCCTGCACGAATATTTATTCTAAAGATTTTCTTTGGTTCATATTCCACTACTTCGTAGCTAAATTCATAAGGTTCATCTGTACGTTTGATACGAACAAACCAATAGGTATCGGCACGTTTAGGACGCATTCTGAATAGGGAGAAAGCTATCTTGCTCTCCAAATAGTTCTTATTATCAGCCTTAACGATATAAACTAAATTAGTGGCAGTTTTCTCGATAGTTGTATCGTTGCTAACCTTAGTTATTTGATTGATATATTTATCATCCACCAAGTCATAGACAGTATGCGAACGTTTCACTCTTCGACCATTGTACCATGAATACATAATGGCAACTACAACTGCGGCAATCACAATAGGAATATATCCACCATGTGCAAATTTCTTCATGTTTGCCATAAAGAAACTAAACTCTATGATTACAAAAAACAAAGTCAATGGAAGACTAAACCATAGAGGTTTATTACTATTTTGAAAATAAAGAAACAACAGAATACTTGTCATCAACATACTCAGGGTGATTGCCAATCCATACGCTGCCTCCAATTTCATCGACGATTGTAGCATCAGAATAATGATAACACAGAGCACCATCATCACATGGTTGATGGATGGAATATACATTTGCCCCTTGATATTTGTTGGATATTTAATCTTAACATTGGGCCAAATGTTCAAGGATACGGCTTCACTTATAATTGTAAATGATCCACTTATTAATGCCTGACTAGCTATAATAGCAGCTACTGTAGCCATCAAAACTCCAATAAGGCTGAACCATTCAGGCATCATCTCGAAGAATGGGTTAATTTCTTTAGAGACTTCTGCAGGTGTATTGATAATCCAAGCAGCTTGTCCTAAATAGTTAACGATCAAAGCAAATTTGATAAAAATCCAAGAGATACGAATATTCTTCAATCCGCAATGTCCCAAGTCTGAATAAAGAGCCTCGGCACCTGTGGTACAAAGAAAGATTGCTCCCAAAATAATCATTGCTTGTGGCACTTCTATCAAAAACATTATTGCATAATAAGGATTAAAAGCTCTGATTACTGAAAAGTCATCCACCAAACGATTAAATCCTAAAAGCATCATCATCCCAAACCACAACACCATGAGTGTTCCAAAGTATTTTCCAAGAGAACCAGTACCCAAAGGCTGTACTAAGAACAACGCAACCACAATTGCAATAGTAATAGGAATAGTCGGAATACTAGGATCCAAAGCATTGAGCCCCTCAATAGCCGACATCACAGTCATAGCAGGTGTAATGATTCCATCTGCTAGCAAAGCCGCAGCACCAACAGCGGCAATCAGATATGCCCAACGATACTTCTTACGAATCAACGCATAGAGTGAGAGAATTCCCCCTTCACA
>JASLEN010000502.1 GCA_030151105.1 Dysgonomonas sp. | reverse complement strand
GGTAATAGTGATTTATTGTTAGACTCGGCTGTAGTAGCCCTAAAAACGCGCCCTCAACTGACGGAGGATATTCAAAATTTAGTTATGGACCGTCCAGAGATGCAAATGGCCAACTCTAAAATTGACCTACAATCATCATTGAAGTCCATCGCAAAATCTAAATACAAGCCTCAGTTAAGTATTGGGATTGATGGTAACTATTCTTCTCCGGGCTATAATTTCAAGTCGGATCTTGATTTAAACTATGCCGTGTATGCCAAATTGAGTGTTCCGTTGTTCGAATGGGGAAAAGGGAGAAATACCCGTAAAGCATACGATTTTTCCATACAAATGGCACAACAAGAAAAAAAGAAAATAGAAGATGATATTTCACTAGAAATCAAGTCTTCTTATTACAACTATACACAAAACATTGACCAAGTGGCTTTGACAGCAAGTTCGTTAGAGAAAGCCGCAGAAAGCGAACAGCTCACTCTTGCTCGATATAAAGAAGGGAGCGTCTCTATTGTCGAAGTACTCAATGCACAGCTCTATCACCAGCAAGCACAAATAAACTATATTCAGTCTAAATTAAGTGCTCAAGTGGCAAAAAGTGCATACGAACGTTCTACATTGTCGTATAATCTTTTACCTTAATGTGTTAAAGTGTAATTTTTACAAAATCAATCTTTGGCATGAGTAACTATTTAAAAAACAAATGGTCGGTAGTGGCCCCATTCCTGCTTTTTACAGGAATGGGTGCTTTCTCATTTATACTGTTAATTAATCACTACGGACTTGATTTTGATGTTTTAAAATCAACAACGTTGGCGATTGGCTTTATCTTGACCATTCTATTTTTTAACGTACTTGGTGGTGTAATGTTACTTTCGGGACGTTGGATGATTAATCGGTACCCACATTATTATGGAAAACAACAAAACTTTATCATTCACTTTATACTGATGTCTGTTGTTTTATTTATCGTTAATTTAAGTTTGTTCTTGGGACTTAAATACGTAATCTCTCCCGATCGGGTTTTTCTTTTTAGACCGCAGGGGGTGGTGTTATTATTGGGTATTTGGTTCGCAGAAATTATTATAATGAGTTTGGTCGTATCGGTTCATTCGCTCCAAAATGCCTTGCGTCTCAGTCAAGAGAAAAAGAAATTAGAAGAGGAGTCATTTCATTCTCGTTTTATGGCATTGCACAGTCAGCTAAATCCGCATTTTCTGTTCAATAGTTTAAACACGCTCATAGCCGAAATTGATTATGATCCTGAAGTGGCCATCCAGTTTACACAGAATCTATCGGATGTTTATCGTTATACATTGCAACAACAGGAACATTTTACAGTTAGTCTAAAAGAAGAGGTCGAGTTTCTAGATGCTTTCATCTTCTTGCATCAGGTTCGGCTTGGAAATGGATTGAAAGTGGAGCACAGCCTTACACCCAGTGATTTAAAGAGAAAATTACCACCGCTGACCCTCCAAATTTTAGCCGAAAATGTCATCAAACACAATTACATTGGGCAAGGTGATACCATGCTCATAGAGCTCATCGTTGATGATCAACAGAATACCTTGACGTTTAGGAACACGCTTAAACCAAAGAATGTTGCCCAACGTTCGGGTAAAGGACTTAATAACCTACGCGAACGCTACAAGCTACTTTGTCAGCAGTCCATTGTGGTTGAACAAACGTCTACACATTTTATTATTACATTACCATTGCTTTATGAATAAATTGAGGGTTGGAATCATTGAAGACGAAATTCCAGCAGCTAGGCTGTTGGAACAGAAAATACATAAATTGCGCCCCCTTTGGGAAATAAAAAAAATAGGAGGAAGCGTTAGAGAGAGTGTTGAGTGGTTTGCCAATAACGAACACCCAGATTTGCTGTTTCTAGACATTCAATTGTCGGACGATAATTCGTTTCATTTCATTGAAGAGGCCGATCCCGAAAGTTTAATAATTTTTACGACTGCCTATGATGATTATGCCATCAAAGCTTTTAATGTAAATAGCATTGACTATTTGCTAAAACCAATCCGTGAAGATCGGTTATTGGCTGCTATTGAAAAGTTTGAACGGATATCCGATCTGCAACAGGCTAAAATAAATGAGCAAAATATATTGCAAGAAGTATTGAGTAATCTATCTACCGAAAAGAAGTACCGAAGTCGATTTCTTATCTCTTTGGGTGGTGAAAAACTATCTACGCTTCAAGCTTCGGATGTTGCTTATTTCTATTCAGTTAATAAGGTTACTGTTGCCATTACGAAAAATAATGAGGAACATGTCATTGAACAGACTCTGGAAAAGTTGGAGGAGCAACTTCACCCCGATCAGTTTTTTCGTGCCAATCGACAAATCATCGTCAATGTGGATGCTATTGTAAAAATTGAGCCTTATTTTCTGGGAAAAATTGTGGTGCAGGTTAGCCCTCAGTGTAAGGATAAAATTGTGGTTAGTAAGGGTAAGGCACGTAGTTTTAAGTTGTGGCTCAATTATTAGGACCATTTCTTTTTTAAAAGGCTTTTCTAAAAATGCTTTACTTGTTCTTCTTTTCTTCTGATGCTTTGTTAGTTCGTCTTCCGGAGCGGTTATTTTAGTTGCTACGGTTTTATTAGAGTTTGATTGGCTAATCCTGGGTTGGGGTTTGAGTGCTGGTAAATTGCACACTTTCAATACATATCTATACGTATATGCAATTTTTTTCTATTGATTGCTCTGTTTAATTTTG
>JASLEN010000203.1 GCA_030151105.1 Dysgonomonas sp. | reverse complement strand
GGTAATATGTATCTTTTGGATACAACTAAGCGAGTGATTCTTCAAGGAAATTATGGTTTCTTTGATGGAGCTACTGACTATGCTTATGCAACAGATTCGGCTTGGGCAACTGAATATTCTCAGGCGGATTCTCTTTTTCTTCATGCAGATATTTTGGAGTTGATAAAACTTCCTCCTGCAGATGTAATGAAAATTACGAAGAGATCGGACACATTGAAGATAGCAGACGAGAACGAGAATCTAATCGACTCTATAGTCGTGCGGTCAGATACTGTAGTCACTCGACAGGCGCAACATCAGATGAAGGGCTATTATGGAGCACGATTCTACAGAAGCGATATGCAAGGTGTCGCCGATTCTATACAATTCAATTCTATTGATTCGGTGATGCATATGTATAAAGATCCTGTGTTGTGGAATTTAGATAGACAACTTACAGGAGATACTATCCGTATGTATATGAATGATAGTACGCTAGATAAAATGTATGTGCTTGGTTCTGCATTCTCTATCGAAAAGAAAGATTCTCTACATTTTAATCAGTTGAAGAGCCGTATAATGAGGTCTTATTTTAAAGATGGAAAATTAAATAAAATCCATGCCGAAGGCAACGTGGAGACTATCGCCTATCCCGAAGAAAAAGATGGTACGTTGAATGAAGTCTTGGTGCAATTGCAAAGCAGTTATCTTGAGATATACTTCATGGATGGCGCTTTTGATAAGTTGAAATACATAACATCTCCAGTTGGAAAAGCTATTCCATTCCATTTGGTAGAGCCCTCACATTTGAGATTAGAAAACTTCTTTTGGTACGACTACATGCGACCATTGGATAAAAAAGATATATTCCGAAAAGTGAAACGTAGAGTAGGCGATCAGCGACCTCCTCGTGCAGCGTTCTGGGATAGGGTAGAGGAGTAATCTTCACCCCAAAAGGAAAAAATAATGAGTGATATAGTACATTTACTGCCTGACTCCATTGCCAATCAAATAGCAGCGGGAGAGGTTGTTCAGCGACCAGCTTCTGTAGTGAAAGAGCTAGTTGAGAATGCGATTGATGCAGGTGCAACACATATTCAGCTTATAATAAAGGATGCTGGGCGTACCCTCATCCAAGTGATTGATGATGGCAAGGGGATGTCAGCAACAGATGCTCGTATGGCTTTTGAGAGACATGCCACATCTAAAATAAAAAGTGCAGAGGATTTGTTTGCCCTTTGTACAATGGGTTTTAGAGGAGAGGCTCTGCCATCTATAGCAGCTGTTTCTCATGTAGAGCTACGTACTAGGCAAGTAGGTTCGGAAGTAGGAACATCTCTATGCTTGGCTGGCTCGCAAGTAGAGTCTCAAGAGGTTGTTGCATGCCCTGAGGGGAGTAATTTTTCGGTGAAGAATCTGTTTTTTAATGTGCCAGCACGTCGTAAGTTCTTAAAATCGAATGATACAGAACGTAGAAATATTCTATCAGAATTTGAGAGAATCGTCTTAGTATATCCCGAGATTGAATTTACGTTTATAGATAATGATATAGAGACATTCAAATATCCTATATCCAATCTTCGCCAACGTATTGTCAATGTTATAGGAAAAAGTATCAATCAGCAACTATTATCAATAGATGTTGAAACCTCTATCGTGAAAATTTCAGGATTTGTAGGCAAACCTGAATCAGCACGAAAGACTAGAGCGCAACAGTTTTTCTTTGTCAATGGGCGTTATATGCGAAACCCGTATTTCAATAGTGCGGTGATGACAGCCTATGAACATCTTATTCCTACGGGCGAGAAACCGAATTATTTCATTTACCTCGATATAGAACCTAGCACGATAGATGTAAATATCCATCCTACAAAAACAGAGGTGAAGTTTGAGAATGAACAACCTATTTGGCAAATCCTTTTTGCTGCAGTTAAAGAAGCTCTAGGGAAATTTAACGAGATCCCATCCATTGACTTTGACACAGAAGGGGCGATAGATATTCCTATCCATGATCCTTCTACAGGCTTTAAACAGCCTAAGGTTGTAGTAGATCCAAGTTATAATCCTTTCAAATCAACAGCTCCAAGTGGAGGAGGTAGCTCTAGTTATCAGCGGCCTAAACTGAATTGGGAGGCATTCTATGATGGCTTCAAAAGTGAGGAGGATGAAGAGGAAGAAACTTTCATCGAAGATGCAGGAGTATTCTCTAGCGCTGTAAATGATAATAGTGAGCCAGAGGTGGTACACGATATGGCTCTTCAATATCAGTTTAAGAATAAATATATTATAACTTCAGTTAAGTCTGGGTTGATGATAATTGACCAACGTAGAGCACATATTCGTATTCTCTTCGACCAGTTTTTGTCTCAGATTCGGAATAAAAGAGGTGTATCGCAACGTACCCTATTCCCTGAGATTGTAGAATTCTCACCTTCCGAAGCGGCTATGGTTCCTTATGTAATGGAAGACTTGGAGGCTATTGGCTTTGATTTAAGCCATCTTGGAGGAACATCATACTCCATTAATGGAATTCCTGCTGAAACCTCTCATGTTGATTCTGTAGCTCTTGTGCAAAGTATGATAAGCAATAGTGTAGAGTCGGGTAGTGATGTCAAAGAGGAGATTCGTGAGGCTATTGCTTTGTCGATGGCACGTTCGGCTGCAATTAATTATGGAAGTAAACTTTCAGAAGAAGAGATGTCAAAAATAGTAAGTCAGCTTTTTGCATGTCCACAAAATAAGCATACGCCATCAGGACAAACGATTATATCGCTCATGACAGATGATGCAATAGACAAAATGTTTAGATGAGAAGAATACACTACAAAATAGAAAAGGAGATTTAAATTAATTAAATCTCCTTTTCTATTATATTAGGTTAATTGTTTTATCTTCTTCTATCATTCAACAATAGGTCAGTGTCTAATGTCTTGCCACGAGGTTTCTGATTTTGTTGTTCTTCTCTAGCTTTTTGCATTATTTGCTGATTAAGAGCTTGTCTTTCTCTTTCAAGCTGTGCTTGTCTTTCTTTCTCAGCTTTGTTCACCTCTTCTAGTTTGTCTAGAGATTTAGCAAGTTCTGCCTTTTGGCGCTCTAGATCTCCAGAGTTATCCTTTGTCACCACACGTCTTGTTGGTTGTAGATTTCGATTAGGGTCTCCTTTGTAATTCTGTTGATATGCATCAAAGAATCCAGAGTTGTTAGGGTCATATCTGTCATCACTTTTCGATCCTGTAGCTCTTGATGTTTGTGTGCGTGTAACAGCAACTGGTTTTGATGCAGTTTGCGTTTGTACAATATCTTCAGTGTCAACGTCAACAATCTCTTTCTCTACGATGACTTCTTTGATAATTGTATCTCTTATCACTTTCGGCCCCTCCATAGATTCTATTGCCTGCGCATCCACTTTCTCTGTTTTGGGGATCCTCTTAATACAGCTAGTGGTTAGTGATATAAACACTGATAGAATCAGTAATAATTTAAATAGTCTCATTGTTCCAAGGTTTTTGTTTGTGCTATGTCCTACTCTCTATACTAGATTTTGATTGTATGTGAGTATAAGATGTAGATTTATTTATAAACTATGTGCAAATAATTTGCTGCCTAAAATTACTTAGAAGCAAGTTACTCTATATACAAAGATATGAGATAAAACAATATAACAAAAATATTTAATTTAAAAAGCAATAAAAATGCTCATTGGTATGTTAGAATAGTGCATATATAGCAACAGCTAGAGAATTTTCTCTAGCTGTTTTAGTTAATGCAGAAATAATAAGGTGTTCTTATCTTCTGTTTATTACTTCGCCAATAATTTTTTTACCGTTTCCGAGATAGCTTTTCCTGCAGCTACACTCGCTAGTTGTTTAGTTGCTACTCCCATCACTTTACCCATATCGGCAGGCGAAGAAGCTCCTACTTGTGCAATAATTTTAGTCAATTCAGCCTCTAGTTCTTCTGGAGACAATTGTTTTGGAAGGTATTCTTGAAGCACAGCAAGCTCTAGAAGTTCTTTTTCTGCTAAATCAGCACGGTCTTGTCCATTGTAGATCTCAGCACTATCGTTGCGTTGTTTTGCCATTTTTTGAAGAATAAGCATAGCTGCATCATCTGATAATATCTGTCCAGCACCAAGAGATGTGTTTGCTTCTATAAATTCTTTTTTAACTCCACGTAGCGCTTCTAGGCGAATCTTATCTTTAGCCTTCATTGCAGCTACTATATCTTTGCTTATAGTGTCGAATAAACTCATATAATTATTTTTTAGTTATTGTTAGATTCTTATTAATGTTCATCATTGAATAGTCCGCCTGTGTTTTTCTTCGCAGGTTTATATTCTAATGGATTGAATTGATCGTCTCTTTTGAAGACTGGTGTATTCTCCAAAGCATCTACAATCCTATCGTCATCTAGCTCCTCGCTAGTGAGGATAATTGGTTTTGGAGTAAAGAATATTGCTTTTGTATCCATTGTTTGCACCCCATCTTTTCCGTAGTGCTCTTCAATCATCTTGTTGATACGACGTTTCTCTTCTTCTTCTCGTTCCAGACGTTCCAGTTCGAGTTGAGCTTCCTCTTCTGTTATTTCAGAAATATGATCTTCTATTCCTGGAATATGTTGCATGCCAAAGCCTGTTGCTAATAATGTAATCTTGATTGCATCATCTAGCGTTGGATCTGTTGCAGTACCCCATATTACCTCTATCTCTGGACCAAAACGTTTCATAAAGTTGGACACGGCTTCCATCTCTTCCACAATAAGTGGTTTGTTTTCTCCCGAATAGATGTTGAAGAGTATTTTCTTAGCATCAAATACATCATTATTATTGAGTAATGGCGAATGTAATGCGCTCAATATAGCATCTTCTACTCTGCTTTCTCCTTCTGCTTTACCACTACTCATGATAGCAACTCCTCCATCTTTGAGTATGGTGCGAACGTCGGCAAAGTCGAGATTGATATGTCCATGTACTGTGATAATCTCTGCTATCCCTTTTGCTGCAATTGCAAGTGTGTCATCGGCTTTTGCAAAGGCATTGGGTATAGTAAGATCAGAATATATATTGATGAGTTTCTCGTTGTTGATAACAAGTAGAGCATCCACATTGTGCCACATTTGGTCAACTCCTTTTAGAGCTTGTACAATCTTTGTTCTACCCTCAAAGACAAACGGAATAGTAACAATGCCCACAGTAAGGATATCCATCTCCTTGGCTATCTTAGCAACTACGGGAGCGGCACCAGTTCCTGTTCCACCACCCATTCCTGCGGTGATGAAAACCATTTTAGTGCCATCGCTTAATAGGCGTTCAATATCCTCTCGGCTCTCTTCGGCTGCAGCTCTTGCCACTTCTGGCTTGTTGCCCGCTCCAAGTCCTTGAGTCGTTTTCCTACCTAGTTGAACTCTCGTTGTCACAGGAGATTGAGCCAATGCCTGATTATCAGTATTGCATAACGCAAACGATACAGCATGGATTCCTTCATTGTACATATGGTTGACTGCATTTCCTCCACCGCCACCCACACCAATCACTTTGATGATGGATTGAGTTTTGCTTGGGAACTGAAATTTTAGTAAGTCCTTGTCCATTTCCATATTTTATGTCTTTTATTCTTCGTCTTCCTCTTCGTCATTAAACAATGCTCCTCCAAAGTTGGATACTTTTTCGAACATGTCGAATAGATAGCCTTGTTTCTTGTCTTTTTTCTTCTTGTCTTTCTTCGATTTAGGAGCCGAAGTTGGTTCCAGTACTGGCTCTTCAATCACGACTTTTGGCTGTTCTACAACAGGTGGCGCTACTTCTTCAATGCGTTCACAGTTTTCATTGGCAAACAATAGTAGTCCTAATACTTGTGCGTATGCAGGATCATGCAATAGTTCGGCAGCATTGTTGATATATACTCTTTTAGGAGTTGCACGTCGCACTTCCATTTGAGTTTTTTCAGCAAGGTATTCATTTAAGCCTTGTATCTGAGATGCCCCACCAATGGTGAGCACACCCGCTTCCAAACCTTCGGCATGTCCAGAGAGTTTCATTTGATTCAGTACGTTTAAGATAATTTCATCCATACGCAGTTGAATCACTTTATTCAATTCTCTAACATCTATATCGTTTGGCTTATCTATTTCGTCTTGAGCAGTACGTTTGCCCAATTTGCCATATTTAATTTTATATTCTTCAGCTTGTTCAGTCGAGAATCCAAGAGCTTGCACGTCTTTTGTTACAGTTCTTCCTCCAAATGGAATCACTGTCATAAATTTAAGGAGCCCTTCCTTATAGATGGATACAGTTGTTGTACCCGCTCCAAAATCGATGAGTGCACAGCCTTTTTGTCTATCCTCAAAATCTACAACAAGTGCACCAGCGGCTACAGCTCCTGTGATATATGATTTGATTTGGACTTGAGCTTTATCCTCTATACTACGTTTTAAATTCGCTTTAATATTGGGAGGGCCTACTACAATAATTGAGCGAGCCTCTACACTAGATGCTGCTTTGCCTATTGGGTTTTCTTCATACACTCCGTCCACAAAGTATTGTGGTTCATGTACGCTATAATTGGTGAAAAAATCGGGCTTGTTCAATTTGGCTTGCTGATCCATGGTGTCTAGCATAGCCATTGTGATAGTTGTATTTTCGTCCAAAAGTTTAGTCTCAGAATGCTCCAATGCTCTCAGCGATTTGCCAGCTACCGATACATAGATTGAGCCAATTTTCTTCCCTATCTTGTTTTCTAACAAACTAACTAAGCGTTTTATCTTACCTGCTGCTAGGTCAATGTTGTATATAATGCCATATCTAACTGATGCGTCAGAAGGCATTATTTCAGATGCTAGAATAGTGATAACGCCTTGCGCATTTTTACGGGCTACTATTCCTGTTATCTTTGTTGTGCTCAGTTCTACTACTGCTATAAATCCTGATTGCTCCATATCTCTTGTCTGTTGTGCTGTTCCTATAACTATCGTCTCGTACAAACAACCTGTTTGTCGAATTTTACATTGATGCTCGAATACTTGTTCCAGCCTATTCTATTGAGGCCGTCATGATAGAAAGTCATCAATCTATCAAGCTTCTTGTCTAGGTTATCTAATGATCCTATGATGATTGTATGATCGCCTACACGAGGCACGAGCTCAATGTCGTGATTGGGTCTCACTATAATTTGCTCTACTTGAGCATCCCAAAATTCATCCTTTTGCAAAAATAGTGCAAATTTGTATAATTCCTCTCTTGCAAATGCATCTTTTATGCTACCAGTTGCTACTGGCAAATATGCTGTGTATCGTCTAGAGGTAGGCATTTTTTCTCCCTCATTGTCTATATAGTAGCTCTCACCCTCGTTGGGTATTACTCTCAGAATGGGTTTGCGCTCTTCTAGTACAACTCTAATATTGTTGCTGTTGGTCACATATACTTCAGCTTTTTTGATATGCTTGTTTTGTAGAATGTGATTTTCTATTTCTATCGTATTGATATCTGCCAATCGTTTTTCTCTAGGGTCGAGACCGCTTTCTTTCACAGATTTCTTTATTTCTTCTGTATCTATAAATTGATCGTTGTCAGCATTACTTATCACAACTTCAAACTCGTGGCATACCTGTTCATTCGGTTTTTCTTTGAAGTAGAAAACCGAAAATAAGAGGTATCCTGCAATGAGCAAGAACGTGATTATAAGTAGTGCTTTTTTCATATTCTTTTTTCTAGCATTTCTTTTATCGGTAGCAATAGTTGGTCGATATCGCCTGCACCTATTGTTAGCAATACTTCGATGTCAGTCTTATCTTCTAAGAGGCTCAAAAGATCGGCTTTGTTACAAAGTGTTTTTTTGCAAGTTACTTTGTCAAAAACAATTTGTGATGTCACTCCCTCAATTGGTAATTCTCTCGCTGGATAAATATCTAAGAGAATAAGTTCATCCAATAGTGAAAGACTTTTAGCAAATTCATCTACAAAGTCTCTTGTGCGAGAATAGAGATGTGGTTGGAAAATACCAGTCACTTTTTTATCTGGGTACAACTCTTTTACAGAGTTGATACTAGCAGCCAATTCATCAGGATGATGTGCATAATCGTCGATGAAAACAAGCTTATCTGTTTTCAGATGGAAATCGAAACGGCGTTTTGCCCCTTCAAAGGTAGCCATTCCGTATTTCAATTCCTCTGCTGTAGCTCCATTGAGGTAGGCAATTGCCATTGCCCCAATTCCGTTTTCGATGTTGATTTTGATAGGTACACCTAGATGAACATCTTTGATGGTTTCGGTAGGAGTAACAAAATCAAAGTGAATTTCTCCATTTCCGATCTTTACATTCTCTGCACGGAAATCTCCTTCTTGAATGGAATAGGTGTATATTTTCACACCCTCCTTACATTGGGGTTTCAATTTGATTCCATGGCGCATCACCAATACACCATCTTCTTGGATGAGTGTTGTGAATTTTTCAAAGCTCTTCAGATACTCTTCTTCGGTTCCATAAATGTCTAAATGGTCTGGATCCACCGAGGTAATGAGAGCCATGTATGGATGTAGCCAATGGAATGAGCGATCGTACTCATCAGCCTCTATTACGGTGAAAGGGCTTGTTTTGGAAAGTAGCAAATTGCTATTGTAGTTTTTCAATATTCCTCCCAGAAAAGCATTACATCCTAAGTGCGATTGGCGTAAGATATGTGCTAGCATACTTGATGTAGTTGTTTTGGCATGAGTACCCGCGCAACATAGTCCTTTGCTCGCTAATGTAATAGTACCTAATACTTGTGCTCTTTTCTGAATGTTGAATCCTTCCGCTTTTAAGTAATTTAATTCTGGACTGTCCGTGGGCATGGCAGGTGTATAGACAACAAGAGTCGTTTCTTTGT
>JASLEN010000194.1 GCA_030151105.1 Dysgonomonas sp. | reverse complement strand
ATGATTTAATGTTATAAAGGCACAGTTGGTGAATAAGGTACAAACATATAGTTATATATTTACCATTTATATATCACAACATCACTTTTTACTGTTTTTTCTGATTTGCCTACACTCTTGAAGTTGAGGGGCTACAGATGCTGTGGAACCAACTGAGGAGAACTTGAAACCTTGGTTCAATGCGGGTGTTGCTTGTGTAGATATGGATCTAAATTGTGCCCTAGTGATGCCATTAAGGCTAAAGACTGGAGAAGAACAACTCAAATTTGTAAAGAAACATTTGATATTGTTAAATGAGTGAGAAAATAATTTTTAGAAGAATTCTATGTTTATACTAAAAACTATATTACAATCACTATTTTGCCTATTTAACGTTTTATGAGTAGATTTGATGCCTAATTTTATAATCTTATGTCATTGTTTTGGACAATACTATAACATCTAATTATCAACATCATCATGAAAAAACTCGCTATAGCCTTACTCGCTATACTCTGCATCAGTTGCGAACCGAAATCGGACAATCTAAACACCGATATCCAAATTGTACCAAAACCATCATCCGTCACCTTAGAAAAAAATTGTGACAATTTTGTATGGAATGATGCAACTTCAATCGTCATAACCAATTCGTGCGATACCCTCTTTGAAACCGCAAAGTACCTTCAAGGTATATTAAACAATGCAACTGGTCGCAACGTAGAGTTGCAGAGAGAAGGAAAAAGCACATCGAATGCCATCATTATGAGTATTGATGCTACGATAAAAGGTTCCGAATCATACCAACTGACAATAAACAAAAAAAATATTGAACTAAAGGCCTCTACCAATCAAGGTATATTCTTTGGGATGCAAAGTTTGCTCCAGCTGATGCCTACGGAAGTGTACAAAAAAGAAGGGCTAATAAAAGGATTTGATATTAGAGCCGTAAAAATTGAAGATAGTCCTCGCTTTGCCTACCGAGGAATGCATCTGGATGTGTCAAGAAACTTTACGACCAAAGACAATGTGAAGAAGTACATTGACCTTTTGGCAATGTATAAATTCAATCGCTTCCATTGGCACTTGACAGATGGTGCAGGATGGCGTATCGAAATAAAGAAATATCCCCTTTTGACTAAAAAAACAGCCTTCAGAAAACAAAGTACATGGAAAGAGTTTTGGAACGAAGGAGGACGAAAATTCGTAGATGAAGGTACTCCTGACGCCTATGGAGGATATTATACACAAGACGATATTCGTGAGGTGGTAGCTTATGCTCAATCTAAGTTTATAACCATCATCCCCGAAATAGAAATGCCTGGGCATTCTGAGGAAGTATTTGTGGCTTATCCTGAACTCTCTTGTTCGGGAATACCATATAAAAACAGTGACTTCTGTGCTGGCAATGATCAAAGTTTCCAATTTATTGAAGACGTACTAACTGAAGTAATGGAGCTTTTCCCTTCCAAATATATTCACATTGGAGGCGATGAAGCTGGAAAAGAAGCATGGAAAACTTGCCCTAAATGTAAAAAAAGACAAGCTGCCGAAAATCTAAAAAATGTAGATGAACTCCAAAGCTATTTTGTAAAACGAGTATCTAAATTCTTAAATTCAAAAGGGAGAAGCCTTATAGGATGGGACGAGATCGTGGAAGGTGGACTAGCGAAAGATGCCACAGTGATGCTTTGGAGAGATAGAGAAACTGCAATAAAGGCAGCCAAAGACGGACATCAGGTGATAATGACTCCTGGTAGTCATTGCTATTTTGACTTTTATCAGGCTGACCCAATGACCGAAGTGGAAGCCATTGGAGGATATACTCCTCTGAGAAAAGTGTATTCATTCGAAGTAATTCCTGATGAAACACTTGCTCAGTATTTTATTGGAGGGCAAGCAAATCTTTGGGCTGAATATATTCCTACTTATGAGCATGTGGAATACATGGTGATGCCACGTATGATTGCTCTATCAGAAACATTGTGGTCTTCTAAAGAGAATCGCAATTGGGATGATTTTAAAGTTCGTTTGCAAAATCAATTACCGAGATTGGATTATCAAGGAATCAACTATCACAAACCGACTTATGAGTTGGAGTTGATGACCAAATTGGATGAGACAAACAAACAAGTTCTCATCTATTTTGAACACGAGCAAAGTCAGCCAACTATCTGCTACACACTGGATGGCACTACCCCAACGGACAATTCACCTTTGTATGAAGATACTATCCGAATTGGCAAACCTTGCACCATCACAGCCTCCATAATGAAAGATGGAAAAGCAATGAAAGAATATAAACGAAATCTAGGATACCACTTAGGAATAGGTAAGAAGGTGACTTATAACAAAAAATGGACATCGTATCCTGCTGGTGGAGAAACGGCTTTGGTAGATGGTTTGTTTGGAGGAGTAACTTATGGAGATGGTCTGTGGCAAGGATTCACTTCTGATATGGATGTGGTAATAGATCTTGAAGAATCGACAGCCATCAGCCATTTTGAAGCACGCTTTATGCAGCTCATCGGACCTGGTGTTTACATGCCACACTATGTAGAGGTGTTGATATCGGAAGATGGAAAAGCCTTTGAAAGTATTGCCAAAATGGAAAATGATGTGGACAAAATGCACGATAGACTTTGCTTCAAAGATTTTGCGTCCGACTTTGAAAACAAAAAGGCAAGATATGTGAAAATATTTGCCAAGAATCAGATTGGCTTCTTGTTTACTGACGAAATAGTAATCTATTAATCTGATTTACTAGCATATGAAAGCTCCCAATCAAGTTAGTTTGATTGGGAGCTTTTTTATGCGTTTCCTCCTCACTCTCACCATCATAAAGACCAACAAACAAATTAGATGCACACAAATATGTTTTACAACACGTAAATAAGTGTAATTATCAACACTTATTTAAATATCTTGCAAGTGTAATAAATACACTTAAGTAGAAATTAAACTTAATATCGTACTAAAATGAGAAAAACACTTGCCCTTTTCACCCTATTATTTTTAGGTTTCATAAACAGTCAAGCCAAAGATGTTTTAATTGAAAGCCCTGATAAACAATTGAAAGTAAATATTGGTGTGAGTACCACTGGAACAATCTGGTATAATATTTTTTACAAAGACAAAATCATTCTAGAAGATTCTCCACTTGGCATGATTACGAATGTGAGCGACTTTAGTAAAAACCTCAACTATATAGACAAACAAGAATCTATTGTGAATAGAGAATATACTCAAACACGAATAAAAAAGAGCAAAATACACTACCATGCAAATGAAGTGATATTAAATTATAAAACTCCTAAGGAAGAAATAATTAGCCTCGTAGTACATGTCAGCAACAATAATATTGCTCTAAAATATAAGTTGGCACAAAATGGAGAAACAGCTCGATGTATTATAGAAAAGGAACTAACAGGCTTCAAGTTTCCCAACTTTACGACAACATTTCTCACACCGCAAGCTACTCCGATGATTGGTTGGAAACAAACAAAGCCAAGCTATGAAGAAGAATACATTGCTGATCAACCTATCGGAAAACCCTCAAAATATGGTGTAGGCTACACTTTTCCTGGATTGTTCCACATAGGAGATAACGGCTGGGCATTAGTGTCTGAAACAGGAGTTAGTAGTTTGTATTGTGCTTCGAAACTAAGTGAAGGTACAGAAGACGGCTTGTACACCGTTGCATTTCCCGAACAAGGAGAGAACAATGGACTAGGTTTGGCAAATCCTGCCATCGCTTTACCCGGAGAAACACCGTGGAGAACAATCACTATAGCCGATAACTTGAAACCAATTGTGGAAACAACTATTCCTTTTGATGTTGTAGAACCATTATACGAACCATCAATAGACTATAAGTATGGACGTTCTACATGGAGCTGGATAATGTGGCAAGACAACAGTGTCAACTACGAAGACCAAATTGCTTACATCAATCTCGCAGCTGATTTAGGTTATGAATATGTATTGATAGACGGATTGTGGGACAAACAAATAGGTTATGAGCGTATGCCAGAATTATTCAAATATGCCCAATCAAAGGGAGTAGATGTATTTCTTTGGTATAACTCGAATGGCTATTGGAATGATGCCCCACAAGGAGCAAAGCAACGCATGCATACATCGGTAGCGCGCAAGGCTGAAATGAAGTGCCTAAAAGAAAATGGAATTAAAGGCATTAAAGTAGATTTCTTTGGAGGAGATAAACAAGAGACCATGAAATTATATGAAGATATACTTTCTGATGCCAACGATTATGGATTAATGGTAATTTTTCATGGTTGCACGCTTCCACGTGGTTGGGAACGCATGTATCCCAACTTTGTAGGTAGCGAAGCTGTTTTGGCATCTGAAAACCTTATTTTTTCACAAGATGCTAATGATGCTGAAGCATACAATGCAGCACTTCACCCATTCATTCGAAATAGTGTAGCGTCAATGGAGTTTGGCCCAGTCTTACTAAATAAGCGTCACAACAAGACCAATGATGGTGGACAAATAAGAAAAACAACAGATATATTTCAACTAGCTACTGCTATTCTCTTTCAGAGCCCTGTGCAAATGTTTGCAATAGCCCCCAATAACCTTACAGATTGTGCTGATTTTGTAATCGACTTTATGAAAGCTGTACCTACCACATGGAACGAGACAATCTTTATAGACGGATACCCAGGTAAATATGCAGTTTTGGCTCGTCGTCATGGTAGCAAATGGTATGTGGCTGCAATAAATGCAGAAAAAGAGACTAAAAAAATCACAATTACTCTACCCATGTTATCCAACAATAGTACGTTAAAGGTGTATTCCGACAAAAAGGATCGCTCTCCACAACTTGAAGAAAAAAAACTCAACATGAATGGAGAACTGACAATAACTATTCAACCAGAGGGAGCAGTAATAATTACTAATTAAGCATATTATGACATTTGATTCACATTTCAGAAGCATCTTTATAGTGGTTAGTTCAGTTCTGCTCTGTCTAGCTATTGGCCTACATGGACAAGCGACGATGCAAGTAAAGGCTTTTCACTTAAAAGATGTTACTCTACTAGATAGCCCTTTTAAGCATGCGCAAGAGCTCAATAAACAATATTTACTTGCCTTAGATGCCGACCGACTGCTCGCTCCATTTCAAAGAGAAGCTGGACTTGCACCCAAAGCAGAATCCTACACCAACTGGGAAAGCTCTGGACTAGATGGACATATTGGTGGACATTATTTATCAGCGCTTTCACTTATGTATGCCTCTACATCTGACGAGCAAATAAAAGAACGATTGGACTATATGCTGTACGAAATATCCCGTGTACAGCTTGCAAATGCGAATGGATATATTGGAGGAGTACCTGGAAGCAAAGAAATCTGGGAAGAGATAGCTCATGGCAACATCAAAGCTAGTGGCTTTGCACTCAATGATAGATGGGTTCCACTCTACAATATTCATAAAACCTATGCAGGGCTAAGAGATGCCTATCTATATGCAGATAGTGAATTGGCTAAAGAGATGCTTTTTAAAATGACAGACTGGATGTTAACTATTACCCAAGATATCACTGATGAGCAAATGCAAGATATGTTACGAAGCGAGTATGGAGGGTTGAACGAAGTATTTGCAGATGTGGCTGCCATTAGTGGCGATAAGAAATACTTGAATTTGGCTAAACGTTTCTCACATCTAGCAATACTAAACCCCTTATTGCAAAATGAAGATAAGCTAACGGGCATGCATGCCAATACACAAATCCCCAAAGTGCTAGGATATAAACGCATTGCAGATATTTCACATGATGATACTTGGGCTAAGGCTGCACAGTATTTTTGGGAAACAGTCGTAGAACATCGCTCTGTCTGTATTGGTGGGAATAGTGCAAATGAGCATTTTCATCCGTCTCAAGACTTTTCTCGAATGATAAAAAGTACAGAAGGACCTGAGACTTGCAACACTTACAACATGCTTAGACTAACCAAAATGTTATATGAGACCTCTCTTGACGAAAAGTATATAGACTACTACGAACGTGGACTATACAATCATATTCTCTCGTCACAGCATCCTCAAACAGGAGGGCTTGTCTATTTTACGCAAATGAGACCAGGACATTATCGAGTATATTCTCAGCCACAGACCAGTATGTGGTGTTGTGTAGGCTCTGGTATAGAGAATCATTCTAAGTATGGTGAAATGATATATGCACATACAAATGATGATTTGTATGTAAATCTTTTTATTCCTTCTGTTCTAGATTGGAAAGAAAAGGGAGTTAAAATTATCCAACAAAACAAGTTTCCGAATGAAGCCACAACAGAACTCACTATCAATCCAGAACAGGAAACAAACTTCAATCTAAAACTGCGTTATCCATCATGGATAAAAAAGGATGCTTTGAGAATCTCTATTAATGGAAAACCTATTATGATATCTCAAGAGCCTTCAAGCTATATAACCTTAGAACGCAGATGGAAAAAAGGCGACAAAATAACCATGGAGATGCCAATGCATATAACAACAGAGCAATTACCAGATGGTTCTAACTACTTTTCATTCCTATATGGGCCAATTGTTTTGGCTGCCAAAATCGGTACGGAAGACCTAAGAGGGCTCTTTGCTGATGACAGCAGAGGAGGTCATATAGCACATGGTAAACAGCTACCTCTCAACGATATGCCAATCGTAGTTTCTGACGTGAACTGTCTAGCAAATCTGATAACTCCAATTGTAGAAAAGCCTCTTACATTTAAACTCAATAATCTTTTTCCGCAAAAGTATGCTAATGGACTTGAACTGATTCCATTCTACACGCTCCACAATGCACGGTATATCATCTACTGGGCACAAGCCACCGCCGAAAGTGTGAAAG
>JASLEN010000135.1 GCA_030151105.1 Dysgonomonas sp. | reverse complement strand
CTAAAACTAACAATACTGAAAGTAGTGTTGCCTTTATTATATATGATTTTGAATAGGTATGTGTCATCAAAATTATTTCTTTCTATTTCATTATTTACATTAACGAACTACAAATATAAGCATTTTATTTAAGATGTGATTCATTGATAATACATAATTATGTTAAAAGACCATTAGACTATCTTTTTGACTCTTATATTAGCCCAAAAAAATAATGCAAGATTACGTATTTGTAACCTTGCATTATATATGTAATAAAACGAATTTTATTTTATTCTAGCCCCTGACGTTGCTTCTGCGCTAATTTTTTTAGGTTTTCCCCAATAATTTATTATTGCCTTATAAGTAGCTGTAGCAGCCATAAACTCTTTCACTGTCAATCCAATAACAGCAGATGTTGTAGCTACAACATTAGCTCTTTGAATTTGAAAAGCTTTCATCCTCAGTTCTGAATTAGATGTAGCAGAAAGCAAGGCTTCTGGAGCTTTTCCTTCCATTATGATTTTCCCATGACTTGAACCACGACACTCTATATCGTTATCTACATCAAGATTAAGAGTTATCTCACCTTTAGATCCCGCTGTAATCAAGGCTTTATTAGCATTAGACTTGTCCTTAGCAATTAGCTTACCACTACTATTCGCTAACACATTTAAGTAGTTCGCAGTCAAACCCTGTAATAGTCTAATTTCAGCATTCGTTGACACTGTAATATTTAAATCCTCAGACGTAAAGTGAGTATCTCCGGTTACAATACTTCCACCTGATGCATTAATCGCTTTCAGCTTTGGCATGGTTACGTTCACTTTCACAGGCGTCATATATTGGAATTTAAGACGCTTATATTTGTCATTTATACTCAATTTTAAAGTTCCATCACTCACTGATGTAATAATTGAGGGTAACATATCTTCATCTGCTTCTACAGCAACCCTAAAGTCTGCGCCTTCTGACAAAGTAACTATAATTTCTTGTGATACTTCAAGTGCCGAAAAACCTTTATGGTTTCGTTCTTGAATTTGCGGTCCAAATACTTCTTCTTGTTCTTGTGCTTTAAGCTGTGCAAATGCACACCATAAAAATAGGGTTGCAATAATTGTAGTTGTTATTCTATTCATAAGTTTATATTAAAAGCTGTTTGTATCTGATTAGTTTAGTGGTGTTGTATAACATTTATAAATGCTAAATTAATTCATAATTATTACATTTTCAATTTCATTCACTTAAAATTTTAATATTCGCTAATATATACCTCTCTAGAGACAATAGATACTATATCGTTAAGACACAATAATTTCATCATTGATTTGCTGATTCTTACTCATTATCCTAAAAGAATATCGGTCACTAACATTGAGCTGTAATGAGCATCTTATCTATTATGACGAATAAATAGATTATTTGTTAATTCGAGATCTGAAAAATCTTTATGCTACCTTGATTGAACTTCTCAAATAAATGTGTAAATTAGCTATATCAAAATTGTAGTAAGCCTTTAAACTTAACTTTTAAAAAGATATGAGCCACAATCAACACATTACATTTTTTCCTGGTAAGGGAGTTGGAAAAATTGAATTTTCTTATAATGAAGATGACATCATAGAAGCTCTTGGCGAAGCTGATGAGATAGATGAGGATACGATTAGTGAAACTGAATCGGTAGTGAGTGTGCTATATTATGATTTAGGTTTAGACTTTTTTGTAGAGTACATTGATGATGACCAAATTCTATCTATCCATTCCGATGATATCATTTTGGATGGTAAAAACCTTGCTCCTATGGAACAAGATGAAATGCTACAATTCATAAGAACTTACCATGAGAAAAACAATCTAGAATTTCTGCATGATAAAGCTATTGATGAAGAAACGGATGAAGAATGCCACTATTTCGACAATATTGGTTTAACACTCTGGTATGAAGACGAAACTTTGGCTGATATTTGCTGTCAAGATCCAGAAGATATGTAAGATTAACAAATAGACCTAAGAAATAACGAAAGAGTCTGTATTGTTTATATCTATACAGACTCTTTTAATTTAACATCATCTAAAAAGAGTGAATTATTGTAAAAGGGATTGTGATTTCTTTTGAATTGAAATATAATTTATACATCTTGCAACATAGATTCAAAAGTTAAATCAGATGTTTAGGAAACAACAGACTCTTATATGCAAGATTGCTTCAATAGTATTTATACTACTATTGTTGACGCCTTGCACCATAAAAGCTGATATAAAGCTTTCGTTAAACATCACTACTTCAACGATCAACAAAGATAGAGTTTCGGTGAACTCGTGTTCTTCATTCTCTCGAAGTGAGAGTAAAACACAGGTTTATGAAAACGAAGTTGCAGTACAAAAAGATTCTTTAAAGCTCTTAGGAAGAGATCAGATTACTCAACCATGCGCCAAAACCTTGGTATTGGAAAGTAAAAAAGTAAAAGAGGACGTAAATTACTACACTACGCCTATTTTTATACACTTCCGAGAGCTAATAATTTAGCCAATAAGATATTCAATATTTTAAAACCCTTAGACACATCATTTAATACGTCTAAAGGCTAATATTTACATCTTATTCAATAAAAATTATCAAAATGAATCAATCAAATACAATTATACAAGATAAGACATCAGCAAATTCGGCTGCACTATTCACATTAGCACTACGCCTAGTAGTGGGATGGACATACTTTTCGGCTTTCTGGAGAAGAATGGTTATAGAAAACAAAATGAATCCAGATGAAGCTGGATACATTGGCGAAAAATTCAATCACTTCCTTCCTAATGCTTTAGGCATTCAACCCATCATCGAATTTTTAGTTTCTAATCCAGATTGGTTATGGTGGGCGATGTTTGCATTCACTATCATAGAAGCTATTGTAGGACTATTTATCATGCTAGGACTTTTCACTCGAATCATGTCAGTAGGAGTTCTCAGTTTGGCAATGGGCATACTCTTAGGTTCTGGATGGTTAGGCACAACTTGTTTGGATGAGTGGCAAATTGGAGTATTAGGTGTAGCAACTGGATTTGGTCTGATGCTTTCGGGAGGAGGACGCTATTCATTAGATTATAAACTGGTTCCTAAGCTAGTGTCTAAGATTGGTGATAAGCAATGGATTCCATTTGTCACATCGGGAGATTTACCGATAGCAGAAAAAAAACTACAAAAATTCGTATTGCCGGGTGCAATTCTTATTCTTGCACTTACGTTATTCACAAACCAAATGTTCCATAATGGAGTTTGGGGCAAACTACATAACATGTCGGTTACACCAAAAGTTGAGATTTCAGAAGCACAATTATCAGACAATACATTGAGTTTCCAACTATTTAGAGTGGAGGGGGCTGATGTATATGGTTCGTTCTTGATTGGTGTTGATTTGCTTGACAGCGCGGGGAATAAAGTAATATCATTAGATGGAGAAGCTCTTGCCAACTTCCCGAAAGAGAATATCTCAAACAAGTATGTAGCAAAAATCAAATCAGGCAAACATAGTATGATATTGCCATTGGGTGCTAAAGGGACTTTAGAAATAAAAAACGAAGTGCTTAGAGATATACCAAGTGGTGAATATGAGTTGAAATTGACAGATATAAGTGGATTGATATGGACAGAAAAAGTTACCAAATAAACCACTAATCTAAAAGTTAAAATTAAAAGACTTACATAGGCAACTATGTAAGTCTTTTTTTGTAACTTGGGAGTACCTTGTATAGACAATATATCAACTAAAATACATACTGCTATGAATGAAATTGACAAAGAAGCTGCTTTAAAGTATCATATAGGTGACAAACCTGGAAAAATAGAGGTTATACCTACCAAACCATATAGTACCCAACGAGACCTATCGCTCGCATACTCACCTGGGGTAGCAGCACCATGCTTGGAGATAGAGAAAAATCCATTGGATGCCTATAAATATACGGCTAAAGGAAATCTTGTAGGAGTAATCTCCAATGGTACAGCTGTACTAGGATTAGGTGATATAGGAGCTTTAGCGAGTAAACCCGTAATGGAGGGTAAGGGTTTATTGTTTAAGATTTTCTCGGGAGTAGATGTTTTTGACATTGAAGTCAACGAAAGCAATGTTGACGAATTCATTGAAACAGTAAAAGCTATTGCTCCTACTTTTGGTGGAATAAACTTAGAAGATATTAAAGCACCTGAGTGTTTTGAGATAGAAAGACGCTTGGAGGAAGAACTGAATATTCCTGTGATGCATGATGACCAACATGGTACTGCTATCATTTCTACTGCGGCCATGATAAATGCCGTGGAAATAGGGAAAAAGGATATTAGCAAAATACGTGTTGTCGTAAATGGCGCTGGCGCATCTGCTGTTGCATGTACCAAACTTTACATGGCAGTAGGTGTGAAAAAAGAAAACATCATAATGTGTGATAGTAAAGGTGTTGTCAACTCAAAACGTACAGACCTAAATGAGATCAAAAAACAATTTATCACCGACCTAGATATAAGCACATTAGAGGAGGCTATAGCTGGAGCTGATATGTTTTTAGGACTATCTGTTGCTGATGTAGTTACACAAGATATGGTACGAAGTATGGCAGCTGACCCTATTGTTTTTGCTTTAGCTAATCCTGATCCAGAGATAAGCTATGAAGAAGCAATAGCTTCTCGTGAAGATATCATATTTGCAACGGGACGCTCTGATTACCCTAATCAGGTGAATAACGTTCTCGGCTTCCCATATATCTTTAGAGGTGCACTAGATGTTCAAGCTACTAACATCAATGAAGAAATGAAATTGGCAGCAGTTAACGCACTTGTAGCGTTAGCTAAAGAACCTGTGCCAGATGTAATCAATACTGCGTACAATACTGCTCGTCTGACATTTGGACGAGATTATATTATACCTAAAGCTCTAGACCCTCGTTTAATTCATGTAGTATCGTCAGCTGTTGCCAAGGCTGACGATACTACATGAATTAAACGAGGGTCTAGAGCTTTAGGTATAATATAATCTCGTCCAAATGTCAGACGAGCAGTATTGTACGCAGTATTGATTACATCTGGCA
>JASLEN010000130.1 GCA_030151105.1 Dysgonomonas sp. | reverse complement strand
AAAACGTAGTGGCTCTATCTTTCTGTCCCACTTGAGGGCGTTGTATCCAAAAATAGATTGTTGAATACTCACTGATACAGGATTAGCTTTATAAGTATGGCGTTTGCTTTCTCCAAAATTGTCGAGGCGTTGCAAATTTGTGTTTACAGATACCGAGCCTCCTGTCCAAGGAATATTTTGAGTGATAGAAAGGTTGGCATCTGTGCGCAATTGCTCTTGTCCCAAATAGTTGGAAGTTCCATCTTCCATCGTTATTATATTTATTTGATTATTGTAGTAGGGTGTAGAGGTGAGTGTAAGCGTAGGCTTGTAATTTGCTTTATAGTAGCAATAGTTCCAATAGGATGAACGAAAGCTATGACGTGCCACAAGTACATCAGGCGATTGTTGTTGCGCAATTTCTATCGCTCTATGCACATCTAGCTTCAAGGTGTCTATAGCCTGCACTTCTAATGGTAGGAAGAGGTGTAAACAAAGAGAAGAGATTATGTATAATGCGTTTTTCATTATGATTATGTATTATATCTTGCTAATAGTTATTCAATAAGTGTGCCTATTGGGTAAATGTCAGTCTTGTAGTCTGTTACAGATATTGTCTTTTCATTAAGATGTGCACCAACGCACACATGAAGTGCGTTTTCGCACGCTGTAGATCTCTTTTTAATGACTATCTTTAACTACATAAAATCTAAATTAGCTAAGTGGAACACAAATGGAGAGAAAAGGAAAGTTTTTGATAATAGATGACAATGAGGACATTCTATTTGCCCTCAATGCCTTATTGAGCAGATATGCTGAACAGGTAAAAGTGACTACTAGACCCGAAAGCATAACTCGATTTATGGATAGCTTTGATCCCGATGTTATTCTTTTGGATATGAACTTTGACAAAGACGCATCGAGTGGTAAAGAAGGTTTCCATTGGTTAGAGAAAATAAGGGAGCACAATACTGATGCCATTGTAATATTGATGACTGCCTACGCTGATACTAGCAAGGCAGTACAAGCTATAAAGCAAGGGGCTACTGATTTTGTAGCCAAACCTTGGGAGAATGAAAAACTGCTGGCAACTCTCTTTTCTGCACTGAAAATTAAAGAATCACAAAATAAGGTTGCTGATTTAGAGGCTCGTATTGAATCTATAACTGCTAAGGATGAGGTGGAAATAATTGGGGCTTGTAGAGAGATGCTGCAAATCTATCAAATGATAGAGAAATTGGCAGATACTGAAGCTAATATTCTGGTATTAGGAGAAAATGGAACAGGCAAAGATTTGATTGCCAGGACAATTCACAATCATTCGCCTAGAGATGGTAAGGTATTTATTACAATAGACTTGGGTAGTATATCAGAAACACTCTTCGAGAGCGAACTCTTTGGATATGCAAAAGGTGCTTTTACAGATGCAAAGAAAGATAAACAAGGACGTATTGAAGTTGCATCTGGAGGAACTTTGTTCTTGGACGAAATAGCAAATCTGTCGTCAGCTATGCAATCCAAATTGCTGACAACTATAGAGAAGAAGCAAATAAATCGTTTAGGTTCCGTAGAGACTATTCCCATTGATGTGCGATTTATTGCTGCTACCAATGCTGACATCTATTCAGCTGTAGAGAGTGGTGAGTTTAGGCGAGATCTCTTGTATAGAATAAACACTATAGAAGTCTATTTACCTCCTCTACGTGAGCGTGGCAATGATATTATATTATTGGCAGAACATTTTCTCCAAAAATTTTGCATGAAATATAAAAAGGAAATACTTAGTATTTCGCAAGAGGCTAAAAAAACGATGCTGGCTTATGCTTGGCCTGGCAACGTGCGCGAGCTACAAAATATGATAGAGCGTGCTGTCATTCTCTCATCTTGCAAAAGTTTACAAGCAGGAGATTTGAATCTAACTAGCCCAAGAACAGCAACTAGGTCTAGAAGTAATGAAACCTTCAATCTTGAAGAACTAGAGTATCAAACCATTGAAAGAGCCTTGCAAGTGAGTGATGGTAATATGAACAGAGCCGCTGAATTGCTAGGTATCAGTAGATTTGCATTATATAGAAAACTGAACAGAGATGAAAAAGCTAACAAATAGAATTCTACGATTAGTAATAGCAATAGTTTGCATAGCATTTTTGGGTGCTTTGGCTTTTGTTTATAGTCACTATTGGTTTGTAGTGTTGGCAATGTGTGGTCTTGTATATTTTACCTATAAATTGTATTGCTTAAATATCAAAACAGTGAAGCATTTTACATTGTTTGTGGATAGTATAAAGTTTTCAGACAATTCTTTAGCATTATCAAATTCCATAAATCATGATGAGTATGAAGCTTATTACTCTATTTTGTCTAAGTCATTGAAAAACATAAATCGGTTGACACAAAAAAGAGAGGCTGACATAAACTTCTATGATAAGCTGCTCAATAAAGTCGATTTTGGTTTAGTGGTGGTAGAAAAAGATGGAAAGGTAAAGTGGATCAATAATTTCGCCTTAAATATATTAAATATTCCAAGTGTAAATAGTTTGAACGATTTACCTGCAATTTTTAGAAATACCTTCGAAAGTTTAGCCCCTCGCACCCCCAAAATATTAAAAATAGAAAGCCCTACTAAATGTAGAAGTTTAGTAGTCAATTTATCTAAACTAGAGATAAGAGGAGAGCAGATGGAAGTATTTAGCTTCAAAGATATGCAGCCTGTAGTAGATGAAATAGAGAGTGTAGCATGGGAGCAACTAGTGGGGGTGTTGACACACGAAATAATGAATTCGCTGACTCCTATTATTTCTTTGGCCGAAACGTTTTCGACAGAGGATAATGAGCCACAAATGATAACCAAAGCTATGCAAACAATAAATAGACGGAGTTCTAGTCTAATCCAGTTTGTGAGTAATTATAAAAAACTAGCTCAAATGCCTGATCCATTGAGGGCTCCAATATCTGTAAAAGATTTGATGGACGATGTAAATAGCTTGATGGTAGCACAAGGCATAGAAATTAAAATGCTGATAACATCTAATAATTTGTCTATCTATGGTGACAGGGGGCAACTAGAGCAAGTACTTATCAATCTGATAAAAAATGGCTGGGAAGCATGCGCTCATAAAGCCAAGCCGTGCGTTAAATTGACAGCAACGGAGAACATACACCAACAGTTAGTAATCAGTGTGAGCGACAATGGCGAGGGCATAGAGGCTGAAATGCAAGAGAAAATATTTACTCCATTCTATAGCACAAAACAATCTGGCTCTGGTATTGGTCTCAGTATTAGCAGACAGATAGTGAATAAACACAACGGAAAGCTAACTGTGACTTCTGAACTTAATAAGGGTAGTGTATTTTCTATTGTATTGTAGGATAATGGATTGAAAATAAGTTCTTATGTGTTTGAGAGAATTATTTGTTTGAGATTATAATTAAACCTCTTATAACAAATACGCCTCCAATCTAAATGAGTTTTAGATTGGAGGCGTATAATTATTTGATAAGAACTGAGTCTTTTAATTTTTAATCATAAGCTCAGCCGTTGTAACTAAGTTATTGCACATCTACTTGTTTCATATCATTGTTGGCATTAATAACTGGGAAATACATCATCTCCACTTTAGCAGGATTGAGAATATATTTGCCAGAATAGCGAGGCAGCAAATCGATTGAATATTTATACTCGCCTTTAGGTAGCTTTTCGCAGAAGATAGCAACTTTTTCTTTGAAGTATTCTCTATACACCTCATGGTTGCGATATCCTCTGTCTTTGTTTTGATAGCTACAGCCTGCAGGAATAGGAATCTCTATGATAATATGTTCTGCATTGTCTTGTTTCACAGTTATATACACATCTAGTCTTGTTGACACTCCTTTTTCCAATATTGGACGATCAATTGAAGTTGTTATTTCAAAGGCTTCTCCAACATGCTCTTCCTTTCGCCTTTTCATCGAATAGGCTGAATAGAGTAGGGGCATACCACTTTCTTTGGTTATGGAGAGTTGTTCCCCACTATTCAACGTTGTTTGATAAGGGAATTCTTTTATCGTTTTGTTCTCTTTTCCTTGTAGGCTAACAGTTGCAAGATTGTCGGCAGTTGTAGATTCTGATAACAAATCGGGCAGAATAGTCATCAGTGCCGACGAGGCTTGATAAGTATTCCAACCATATCTTTTTGTCCCCAAAATATGCATTTGCATACCATCTGTGTACTTAGCAAGTTCCGCATCGTTGCGGGCAATGCGATATGCTATCACATTGGCAGCATCATTATTATAGTACCAATAATGGGAGCGGAGTGTGTCCTTGATGTTTATGCTGCCTAGCACATCCTTATTGATATGATTAGTAATTAGCGAACGATCATATTCTAATCCCAATTTCTGGCGCATTTCTAACAATGTCAATTTTTGAGTGAGATATGAATTGCGAACAGCATAATGTTCTGGTCGCTTAGTCCTTTCATATCTATTGACTAGCGAATCTTCATGAGCCTCTATTTCTATTATTTTTTCTTCAAATAGTTCTATGATATCCTCGTAGTTTTGTTCAGTTTTCCAATCAATGAGGGCATTCAAAATATCAATATCATATAACGAAGTATATCGGAAGCGATGTATATCCATATAGTCGTACTGCACTTTTTTGATATCGAAATCAACCTTATATCCTGCCTCTTGAGCCATATGGAGGGCACGTAAAATATGAGCCGACATCCAAAACGAG
>JASLEN010000114.1 GCA_030151105.1 Dysgonomonas sp. | reverse complement strand
GCCAAAGATTTGGAAAATGATATGCAAAAAGTACACGACAAATATATCAAGATGATTGATGAGGTGTATGCAGATAAAGAAAAAGAAATAATGACTGTTTAATCGAATTGAAACAAGTCAGAAATTTATCATGCCAATATTCCTACATTGTTGCTAGAGAATATTGGCATTGTTATTTTGATAGGAAAAAATAATTCAAATTTGCCGATGAATAAGGGATTGATTATTAAGAATACAGGAAGCTGGTATCATGTTAGAGCGGACGATGGACAAAATGTAGAGTGTAAGTTGCGTGGCAATTTTAGGCTCAAGGGCTTTCGTTCTACTAATCCAATAGCGGTGGGCGACAGGGTGCGCTTCGACAAAAATGAAGATGGCACAGGCTTGATTATGGAGATAGAGGAGCGTAAGAACTATATTATTCGTCGTGCTTCTAACCTGTCTAAGCAGTCGCATATCATTGCTGCCAATGTTGATCTTTGTTTCTTAGTTGTAACAATCGCAGAGCCCGAAACGTCAACTACTTTTGTAGATCGTTTTTTGGCATCGGCAGAGGCTTATCGTGTTCCTGTTTGTTTGGTTTTCAATAAGGTGGATTCCTATGATGAGGATGATCTGGAATATGTTGATGGTTTAATTAATTTATATGACTACATTGGCTATCAATGTGTAAAGGTGTCAGCTTTGACAGGAGAAGGTATTGATGCTTTGAGGGAGCTTGTGAAAAATAAAGTCACTCTTTTCTCTGGACACTCTGGTGTGGGGAAATCCACATTAGTGAATGCTTTGATTCCAGGAGTTGCACTCAAAACAGGGGCTGTGTCAGACTATCATGGAAAGGGTATGCATACAACTACTTTTTCGGAGATGATAGATGTGCCTTCGGGAGGATATATTATTGATACGCCAGGCATCAAAGGATTTGGGATGATTGACGTGCAAAAAGATCAGCTATCTCATTACTTTAGAGAGATTTTTGAAGAATCTAAAAGCTGTAGGTTTAATAATTGTATTCATATCAACGAGCCTAGTTGTGCCGTTTTGGAGGCTGTGGAAGAACATCGTATTAGTCAGAGTAGATATACGTCCTACCTTAATATGATGGAAGAAGAGGATGACGACAAATATAGATAGGCTTATGAAGTTGAGGTTTCGTTGGCAATCGTTCGTCGTTTTTGTGCTTCTTTTCTGTGTTGAAGTTTTTATTGCTCTTTTCGTAAATGATAAGATTGTAAGACCTTATGGTGGAGACTACTTAGTCGTAATTATGATGTACTACTTTTTTAAGTCTTTTATCGAAACAAAAGTTAATTGCCTGTTGTTATTCGTATTAGGCTTAGCTTATGCAGTTGAGATTGCTCAGTTGTTTGATGTGGTAAAGCTTTTGGGGCTTGAAGATAATAGGTTGGCAAGGGTAGTACTTGGAACATCCTTTAGTTGGGGCGATATGATAGCTTACACCTTAGGAGTGGGTACGTGCTATTGGATAGAAAGTTTTAGGAAAGCGAAAGATAAAACATGAATTTGCTTGTAGTAAAGTAGTTTTTTTGCTAAATTTAAATATAAAATAATCTGGTAAATGTCTGGAGATGACGCAATATTACTATTTCAGATACTCTATGGTGTTACTGCACTAGGGACTATGATTATAGTCATTTCTGAAAATAGGAATCCTGTGAAAACAATTTCATGGGTGCTCATTCTATTGCTGTTGCCTCTAGTTGGATTATTCTTTTATTATTTCTTTGGAGAAGATAATCGTAAAAAACGATTGATCTCTCATAAAACGCACAAGAAGTTAAGAAAGACTCAAGGTGTACATTATAAGGAAGAAGGTGTGGTGGTTCCTCAGAAATATGAGGGGCTGATTACATTGCTCAATTCCGAAGAATATACTTCACTTTATGGAGGAAGTGATGTCCTTTTTTATAAAACAGGCCAAGAGAAGTTTGATGCATTGTTTGATGCTATTCAAAATGCACAAGAAACCATCCATATTCAGTACTATATTTTTATGGACGACAAGCTGGGCTCAGGCTTAGCTGCACTCTTGAAGCAAAAAGCACAAGAGGGGCTAGAGGTTCGTCTGATTTATGATGATGTAGGCTCTTGGAAGGTGAAACGTAAATTTTTCGATGATCTGGAAGCGCATGGAGTCGAGGTGCAATCTTTCTTGAAGGTGAAATTTAGATGGTTGACCAGTAGGGTTAACTACCGTAATCACAGAAAGGTTGTGGTCGTTGATGGTCGTATCGGCTTCATGGGAGGTATGAACGTTGCCGATCGTTATGTGGATGGTGTTGGGTTTGGTGTTTGGCGAGATAGTCACATCAAAATAGAGGGCTTGGCTGTAGCAGCACTGCAAACGGATTTTCTGATAGATTGGTATTCTTCGAGAGGGGAATTGCTGAGTGATATGAAATATTACCCAAAGCTAGAGCCAAAAGGAAATTGTCACTTGCAGTTAGTCACAAGCGGACCTGTGGGGCAGTTTAAGATGATACATAATGGTATAATACAAGCTATAAGCATTGCCGAAAAAAGTGTTTTCATTCAAACTCCTTACTTTATTCCCACAGATGCGATGGTGCTTGCTATTCAGATGGCTGCAATGCGTGGAGTGGATGTGAAGTTGATGGTTCCTAAGAAATCAGATACCACATTTGTGCATGTGGCTTCTATGTCATTTTTGACGGAAGTTTTGGATGCAGGGGGGGATGTGTTTTTGTTCGATATTGGTTTTTTACATTCAAAGTTGATTATTATCGATGATGATTTGGTGATAACTGGTTCGGCAAATATGGATATCCGAAGTTTTGAACATAATTTTGAAATCAATGCCTTTATTTACGACAAAGCGATAAATAAAGTGGCAAGAGAGATTTTCTTTAATGATGTCAAAAATTCGACTAAAATAAAAGTAGAAGAGTGGGAGAAACGTGGAAGACAAACAAGATTCAATGAATCGGTGATGCGTCTTTTTTCTCCGTTACTATAATAATTATGTATTGTATGAAAAGATTAATGCTGTTTGTTCTTGGTGTGTATGCGTTAGCCGTAAATGCACAGACGATAGACTTTACAGTACCTGAATATGCTAACGAAGAATTTTCGGTAGCTGTATATAATGGGATCAAAATAGATACTATTGCAAGAGGACGTGTAACTATGTTGGGCGCAGGTCGATTTGTTGTGCCTGAGAAATACAAAGAAGTGTCTGTGATGAGTTCATTGGCTTTCAATAAGAAAGACTCAAGACCCATTGACTTAATATTGCATGGTGTGCCTTTCAACTTCGAAATGAAGAAGGAGGGAAAGTTAAAATTTGATGGATCATCGGAGAATGATTTGTTCTACAATAAGCAGTCAGAAGTGTTAAGCGGTGAAAATAAGGATACTTATGTTCAGTCCTACGTTAAAACACTGAATACTATGGTTCAACTTTCTAAGGTCATTGGGGCACAGGGTGGAGCTTCGCTTTTTGATCAAACGAATGCTAAGTTGGCTATTTTGAATAATGTAGATGTTGATAAATTGTATTATAGCCGATTTTGGTTTTTTGCGATTGATGGACTATTGCGATTATCTGCAGGTGAAGAGGGTTTTGCTAATGATGTTATTCGGTTGATAGATAAAACAAAGACTGATAAAGTGTTTGTTGCGTTGGTGGAAGACGTTATTATGATACTCAATCAATATGGCATGGATGATGCTTTTGACATTGTGATACCTCATGTGAAAAATCTAAATAGAATAGAGTATCCGCAAGGTCCTATCTATGACGCTTTTGAGATGATCAAAGTCATGCGTGGAAATCCTGCTCCCGAAATTAAGGGGTTGAATCCAGCAATTGAAAATGCCAATAGAAAATATACGCTGTTGGTCTTTCATCAGCCAGGTTGCGACAATTGTCATATTCAATTGAATCAACTGATTGCAAGGTATAGTTTTTTTGAGAGTCATGATGTTCGCATTGTTTCCTTATCAGGAGCTTTGGATCAACGAGCATTTGATGCAGAAAGTAAGACTTTCTTATGGAAAGATAAGTTATGCGATTTGAAAGGTTTTGCAGGAGTTAATTATCAGAATTATGGTATTAGTGGTACGCCTACATTTTTTCTGATTGATGATAAGAACATTATTCTGAAACGTTTTGCTTTAGTTTCAGATGTAGAAAAGTACATTGTAAGTGCTTCTGAGTGAGTTTTTGTGCTGAAACGTTATTTTTTATGGATGGAATATTTGTATTCGTTAAAAAAAACATATCTTTGTGTTTAGTTCTGTTCGTATTGTACCTTCAGAATCGAAGGACTTTGACAGAAATAAGTAATAGAAAAATACAACAATAATAAACAAGCTAAGACTTTACAAGTTTTTATAATAGGAGACAACTAATGAGTAAGAAAGTTGCATTGGTAACTGGGATTACAGGACAAGATGGTGCATATTTGGCAGAGTTTCTTGTCAAAAAAGGATATGAAGTTCATGGAATTAAAAGGAGATCATCTCTTTTTAATACAGATCGCATCGATCACCTGTACCAAGCGCCTCATGTTGAAGATCGAAATTTGATACTTCATTATGGAGACATGACTGATAGCATGAATCTTACAAATTTGATTGGACAAATTCAACCCGATGAGATTTATAATCTTGCTGCTATGAGCCACGTAAAAGTGAGTTTTGATACTCCAGAATATACGGCTAATGCAGATGGTCTTGGAACGTTGAGAGTCTTAGAAGCTGTTAGATTGTTGAAACTAATAGATAAAACGAGGATTTATCAAGCATCAACTTCGGAGTTATATGGACTTGTGCAAGAAATTCCGCAAAAGGAAACAACACCATTCTATCCACGTAGTCCATATGCAGTAGCTAAATTATATGCTTACTGGATTACAGTAAACTATCGTGAGGCTTACGGAATGCATGCTAGTAATGGTATTCTTTTCAACCATGAATCGCCATATAGAGGAGAGACATTTGTAACAAGAAAAGTTACTCGAGCTGCCTCTAGAATAGCGTTAGGGCTTCAAGATAAAGTCTTCATGGGAAATTTGTCAAGTAAAAGAGATTGGGGACATGCCAAAGACTATGTTGAGGCTATGTATTTAATCTTACAACAAGATAAATCTGATGATTATGTAATATCTACAGGCGTTACAACAACAATAAGGGACTTTATTAAAATGTCTTTCAATGAAGTTGGAATTACTGTAGAATTTGAAGGGGAAGAAGAAAATGAAATTGGACGTATCATTTCAGTCGATGATAACGTCTTTACTATAGCTGTAGGAGAAGAATATCTTACAGGAATTAAAAGTAGAGTTGGTCAAATAGTTGTAGGGGTTGATCCTCAGTATTATAGGCCGACAGAAGTTGAGCTTTTGATCGGAGATAATACCAAAGCAAAAGAAAAACTTGGATGGTCTCCAAAATACGATTTAAAAGCGCTTTGTGAAGATATGATGTCTAGTGACGTGACTCTTATGAAGAAAGAGGAGTATTTGCGTCAAGGTGGATATAAAATTCTAAATTACTTTGAGTAAAATAGATCGTGATTAGCAAAGACGCAAAGATATATATCGCTGGGCATAGAGGCTTGGTAGGATCGGCAATCCTAAAGGGTATGGAGGCAAAAGGATATCATAATTTTGTTCTTCGTACACATAGTGAACTTGACTTATCCAATCAGACAGCTGTTGCAGAATTTTTTGAAAAAGAAAAACCAGAGTACGTTATTTTAGCAGCGGCTAAAGTAGGTGGCATAGTTGCAAATAATACATATAGAGCTCAATTTATTTATGAGAATTTGATGATTCAGAATAATGTGATTCATCAATCTTATTTAAATAAAGTGAAGAAACTAGTGTTTTTAGGAAGTACATGTATTTATCCTAAAGAAGCACCGCAACCAATGCCCGAAGATTGTTTATTGACATCGCCATTGGAATATACGAATGAGCCTTACGCAATAGCAAAGATTGCAGGCATAAAAATGTGTGAAAGCTATAATCTACAATATAATACGAATTTTATAGCTGTTATGCCAACAAATTTGTATGGCCCAAATGATAACTTTAATTTAGAGACATCACACGTTCTTCCTGCGATGATTCGCAAGATTCATTTAGGTAAATGCTTAGAAGACAAGAATTGGAGTGGTATTCGATTGGACTTGAATACTAGACCGATTGAAGGTATTGATGGTTCTGCATCGGATAGCGAGATCTTAGACGTTTTAGCTAAATACGGTATTTCTAAAGATGGAGATGTAGTTAGGGTAGAGATTTGGGGATCAGGTAGTCCTATGCGAGAATTTCTTTGGAGCGAAGAGATGGCAGATGCTACTATATTTATTATGGAAAATATAAACTTTTCTAACTTAACAGATGTTATAGAAAGGGAAGAAATCAGAAATACTCATATAAATGTAGGAACAGGTACTGAAATATCTATAAAAGATGTTGCAGATCTGATTAAAGTTAAAGTTGGCTTTACTGGAAATCTTTGGTTTAATACAAGTAAGCCAGATGGTACAATGAGAAAATTGACTGATGTATCTAAGTTACATGAGTTAGGGTGGAAACACCAAATAGAGATTGAAGAAGGAATTGACCGTATGTATGTATGGTACAATAAAAATATTAGAAAATAATTGTGTTTAATTATAATTAAAAAGAATGATTATGAAAAAAGTAAGTTTACTTTTAGTACTAGCATTTATGACTATTGCTATGGCAGCTCAAGAGAGCGGAACTAGCGCTGAAGCAGGTCGTAAAGCTACATTTAAGAGAAATGGATTTTGGGACAACTGGTTCGTAGGAGCTGGTGCTGGAGCAAATATCTATTTCGGAGATCAAGATCAACATGCGAGCTTCTTTGGAAGTCGTCCGACTGTGACAGTAAATGGTCAAGTAGGAAAATGGTTCAACCCTTATTTAGGAGTTAGAGGAAAGGGTACTTTCGGGTCTATGCACTCTTTTGTTGGTGAC
>JASLEN010000091.1 GCA_030151105.1 Dysgonomonas sp. | reverse complement strand
AAGTGAGGCATCCATTGTACTTTGGGTCATAGATTCTAACTCGTCGGAGGAGCATATAAAAGATTTGGCTAAAAAAATATTACCTGCATCGGAAGGTAAAAAGCTATTGGTTCTTTTCAACAAAGTAGATAGCATTACTAGCGAAACAATGAATTCGCTCCAATCACTAATGACAAAGGAGTTGACTGACAGATTATTCATTTCAGCAAGTCGTCAATTGGGTACTTTCGAACTAGAAGACAAACTTGTAGAACTAGCAAATATCCCCCAAATTGGTGAGCAAGACGTTATTGTAACCAACCTCAGGCATTACGAAGCTCTTCAAAATGCATTGGCTGCCATAGAACGTGTATCTGAAGGTTTACAAAATGAGACTCCAACCGATTTTCTAGCTCAAGATATTAGAGAATGTATGCATTATTTAGGCGAAATAACTGGGCAAATTTCAACAGATGAAATATTAGGAAATATTTTTGGAAAGTTTTGTATCGGGAAATGAGATAGGAAAACAAGGGAAATAGAAGGAGTAGAAAAGGTAAATATTCATCAAATTATCAACGGATTACATTTTTGTAGTCCGTTTTTGTTTTCGGATTATTATTATATATTTGTGCTTATTATCCACCTATCGGTCATCCTAAAAGTGAAGATTGACAATAAAAGATGACCGAGGCGACCAACTTAATAAGAATATACAAATATGATTATTTCACTACGACAAAAGAAGATTAGCAACGGCAGATTATCACTCTTTTTAGAATATAATAAAGGGAACTATAAGGATGCCCACGGAATGACAAAGAGGAACAGAGATTTTGAGTATTTGAAGCTCTACATCTTTGAAGACCCTAAAACTCCCAAAGAGAAACAACAGAACAGAGAAACGATGCAACTAGCTGAAAACATTTTAGCTATTCGCCAAGCTGACTTTGTGCGAGGCAAATTCGATTTGCAAGACACCAAGAAGCAAGAATCTATTTTCTTAGACTACTACAATGAAAAGAAAAATGAGTTTCCCGAAGGCAGCCAAAATCATGCTGTTTGGTGTTCAGCACAAGGTCATTTGGAAGAGTATTGTCCACCCAACTTGAATTTTGCACAGGTGGATGAAAATTTTGTCAAAGGCTTTAAGAATTACCTTAACAGTAAGGCGAGAACTAAAAGCGATACCCCACTCTCCCAAAATACGAAGTACTCATATTACAATAAATTCAAGGCTTGCATAAACTCAGCTTTCAATGATGGTTACATTTCGGTCAACCCAATTAGAAAGGTAAAAGGTTTTGTGATGGAAGATAGCCAACGAGAATACTTATTGTATGATGAATTAAAATCACTAGCCCAAACAGAGTGCAAATACCCAATTCTAAAAAAGGCATTCATATTTTCTTGTCTATGTGGGTTAAGATGGAGCGACGTCCAAAAGTTGACTTGGCAAGAAGTGAGAGATGAAACAGATAGTGAAGGGAAATCTTACACTAGAATAACATTCAGACAAGAAAAAACAGATGGCTTAGAGTATTTGTACATCTCAGACCAAGCACGCTCATTGTTGGGTGAAAGACGAGAGCCAAGTGATAGAGTTTTTTATCGTTTAAAATATAGCTCTACAAACAATGCCGAGCTTGTGAATTGGTGCAGTAGAGCAGGTATCACAAAGCACATTACCTACCATTGTAGCCGTCATACTTGCGCTGTGCTTATGCTAGAAAATGGGGCAGATTTATACACTGTATCAAAATTTCTAGGGCATAAGGAATTGAGAACTACGCAGATTTATGCAAAAATTATAGATAAGAAGATGAGAGAAGCTTCGAATGTTATACCAGTATTAAATATTGAATTATGAGAAAGCTATTTACAGCTAACAATATAATTAATAATGCATTTGCATTATTAATACTAGCAGGTTTAGTCGCAATACCAAATAGTGATAACAACTCCAATACAGCAGGACTTATTTGTAAAATTGTGATTTTTATAAGTATAATAATTCCCATTGCTAAGATTCTGAAGAAACACACCTTATATTTTGTAACGTACATATATGAAGTACCAAACCCTAATTGGTGCAGACAGATTGAAAAGGCGCGACTCGTATTTAATGCTTTAGGAATTGTATGTATAGCTGGGACATTACCTTTGTTATCAAGTCCTTTATTAAATATAGGAGATTTGCAATACATAAAGTATCTAACTTGCTTTCTTATATGGGGAATAGGCATCTACATGATAGCTGTTTCTTGGACTAAAAATTTCTCAGAAAGCCACATTCCTTATAGATTTCAAGAACTATCGCAATCTCCCAATCATTTAATAGAAGATGCCACCTATACAGAATTACCAAGTCAAAATGAAGACGAACTTCTATCTGACTCAACACAAAGATTATATGATATATCAATCTCAAATAGAATTATAGAATGTGCTAGTCCTCAAACCCTTGACAAAATCATTAAAGGCAAAGAGCTAAATACTAATGAAATATTCAATTTCGTATATAAATCTCAAAACTCTCAAAGACCTCCTTCTATAAGAAATCTGATGCGCTATATAATGATTATAACAGATAACATAGATAATGATCTATGTATGCCTAATGACAATCAAAAAATAATAGATTTGATAAAGTTAAAATCTATAACTATTGATGGAAAAAAGATTGATAAGAATACAATAAACACCTCTGCTGTAACAAAAGCGAGAAATACGATTCATCAATCATCCATATATACATTACTAACAGTGGTTACAGATGGGCAATCTTAACTATTGCCTATTGCCTATCTCTTATTGCCTGTATCTATGATGTCTTTTAGTTTCTTATACTATTTCTTTGCATACATCATGATACCAAAAGCAAATGCATCTGCAATTTACAAATTCTTAAAACTTATTGTTATGAACGAAATAAACTTAGACGAAAGACTCAGCAGAATAGAGAGACTACTTATTGGAACAAAAAAGGTACTTACCTTTGCAGAGGTAGTAGAATACACTGGACTATCGAGTAGCTACTTATATAAACTCACAGCTTCGGCTATTATCCCACATAGCAAGCCTAATGGCAAGGTTCTCTATTTTGACAAAGACCTCATAGACAGCTGGTTGCTATCAAATCGTATTTCGACACAAGATGAACTAGCTGAAAAAGCTAATCAATACACTTCTAGAAAAAAAGCATAAGGTTAGCCGACCTTATGCTCCTATAAATCAAATCAATTCACTAAAAACTGATTATGTATATGCGATATGCAAATATACATAGAAATAACTATGTCCTAAAATGAATGACAAATTAAAATTGTATAACGCTTCAAAAGGAAAGTCCAAAGGCAAGCAATCTGTTTATCAAGAGATAGATAAGTACATACAGAGTCACTATATTATTCGTTTCAATGAAATTTCATTGACCTACGAAATAGCCGAAAAGAGTGATTCGAAATTTGAGAATTTAAATGAGTCTAGCTTACTTATATCTATGGTAAATAATGGATTGAATGTTTCTTATCCCACATTGAAAACCTACCTCAGAAGTGACTACATAATTTCTCACAATCCAATTAAAACATATTTTGAAAATCTACCCGAATGGGATGAGAAAGACTATATCTCGCAATTTGCTAGTTATGTGAATACTGATGACAATTCGTTATTCTGCTATCATTTGAAAAAATGGTGTGTGAGAGCTGTTCTTTCGGTATTCTACACTGATAAAATTAATAAGCACTGTATTGTTTTAGCGAATGGTGCTCAGCACGCTGGAAAATCAACATATTTAAACTATCTGATACCCGATGAATTACAATCATACTCTTCTGAAAATATTGGAATAGACAAGGATAGTAGAATTAAACTATGTAAGACCTTTCTAATCAACCTAGAAGAACTCGATATTATGGGTAGGGATGTAAACTCTATCAAAGCATTTCTTTCTCAAACTTGGGTAAATGAGCGATTGCCCTATGCTGACAAGGCAACAAATATTCCTAGAATATGCAGTTTTATCGGTAGCACCAATAGGACAGAGTTTTTGAATGACGACACAGGTTCTGTGAGATGGATAATATTTAATGTGATAGGAAAACTCAATTTTAAATATAGCCTAGAATTTGACATCAATAAACTTTGGTCACAGGCTTATCATTTTGCTTTTCATGATAAAAGCTTCAAGCCTGACTTGACAGATGAAGATGTAAAAATCAACGAAAAGAGAAATGAAGCATATACAATTCAAACAATAGAGAGAGAATTGATTCCGACCTATTATAAGCCCAGTTTGCATATTGAAGACTTTAGAACACCGACCGAAATAGTAGAAGAATTACGAGTGCTTGGACACAGGCTAAATAATCAGCGTATAGGTAGTGCATTGACTCGTTATAATTTTCAGAGGGTAAAACATGGAAAACGTCAAATCTATGGATACTTGGCAAAACCATTATTCAAAGATTCTCCATTAGATTTAAAAACAACTTACCTAGTTACGTAGGAACGCTTATGAAGCTAATATTTAGGCACTTACTATAGGTAGGTAACTTAATATTTGTACTTACCTAAAGCTACCTAAACTCAATAAATGACAGGTAAGGGTAACTATAGGTAAGTATATAAAAACAATGTAATTAACTGAAATCCAGAAGATAGGTAAGTAGGTAGGCAGAAATTCAAAATGGAGTGAAAAATAAATATTCAATGAAAAGAAAAAAACTATGAATTTAGCTGAAATAAAAAACATCAGTATAAAGAACTATTTGGCTTCCATTGGATGCAAAATAGAGGCTGACAGAGGCTATTATGGAATGTATTGTGCACCATATCGAAATGACACTTTACCTAGCCTTAAAGTGGACTATTCGAAGAATATTTGGATTGACTTTTCAACAGATAAAGGAGGAAGTATTCTAGACTTAGTGATGACATTAGAGAAATGCGACTTTAAATCAGCTCTTGATAAACTTAGAAACAATCAGTCTGTAATCGCTTCTTTTTCTTTTCATCGTCATAAAAATATTGTGCTACAAGAAAAGTTCAAAATCAAAAAGATAGATTCTTTGAAAAACAAAGCATTGCTAGAATATCTAAAAAGTAGAAATATAGAAATTTCAATAGCTCAAAAATATTGTGAAGAGATTTATTCTTCAATAGGTGAAAAAGAATATTTTGCTATTGCATTCAGAAATGATTTTAACACGTTTGAACTTAGAAATAAATATTTCAAAGGTTGCATAGGAGCTAAAAATATAACTACGATAAAACGAGATTCTGAGAATTTATTAGTCTTTGAAGGTTTTATAGATATGCTTAGTTTCGCTACTTACTATGGGGATGAAATTATGTCTAAAAATAGTATTGTCGTTTTGAATAGTTTATCAAATCTAGAAAAAGCTGAAATGGAATTTTCATCCTACACAAGAGTTTATCTATATCTAGATAATGATGAGTCAGGCACAAAATCCACTGACAGAATATTGCAGAAATATAAAAATGCTTTTGATAAGCGAAACTTATATTTTGGCTGCAAAGACCTTAATGATTATTTGATGAATACAACAATAAAGACGACTCCCCTTGCAGTGGATGAATAGAGTATAATGGGGGGAGCAAGCAGGGCTTGCACTTTAACAAATAGCATTTTGTAATGCATTGTTAATCTGCAAGATACCCCCCATTATGAAACTGAATGTAGACAAAACGTAGATAAACAAGAAATAACGGATTCATTATCAATAGAGTATAATGTACACAATTAGTAGATTTAACAAAGAAGTATGACAACAACTATTAGAATTAAGAAAGAAACAAAAGAGCTTTTATTTGGTATAAAAGGAGGACGGACAGCAGACGAATATATTAAAGAATGTATCCTATATTTTAAAATTTGCAGATACGACCCAAAAGATTTAACAGCCAATCCTGTACTCGATATTTCTATATTGGTCAATAGAAAAACAGACCAATTGAAAGGAATGCTTGTCAATTTTCAGAAAGAGAACAGCATTAGAATGGAAAGAATTGATAGTTCTATTCAAAATTTATTAGTCAATAATGTAGCCAAACAAGGAGCAGCTAATAAACATCAAATGACTACTGAAGAGCTTAATGAAATATCGCAAGCAATACAGTTATATGAAAAGAAAGTAGAGGAAAATGCAAACACAATTTCTCAGTTGAAAAACAAAATAAGGATGTTAGAATTGGAAAAACAGAGAACTCCTACAAGTACTAATATTGATAGTGGGCGACTGCGAGTATTGTTCGCTGAATTGAGAAAGGTTGTACGTTTAGATAAATTCGATTCTTCACAAACTACATATACTGCCAATAGAAAAGAATATGATACAAGAATGGGTGAAGTAGCAAAAATCTTGAAGATAGAGGTATGGTAAAGGAGAAATGGAAATTTAAAGTGAAGGTATCATTCTTGAAAAGTAGGTATTTGTGGCGATGTACCATACTCTTGGCACATCGCCAAATAATCGTCAACTGCATCTTCAAAATCTGCTCTAAGTTCCTCTACTGTATTACCTTCGTAAGACAGCAAAGTTTTAC
>JASLEN010000005.1 GCA_030151105.1 Dysgonomonas sp. | reverse complement strand
GGTGAATTATGTTTATTATAGCTAATAGAAGAGCTTAACGTAAAGTCGTTGAACTTCATATCACCACCAATACCAAAATTAAACTTGTTCATCTTATTATTAGGATATTGCCCCTTATTGTAGATCCAAGTTCCAGTTGCTCTAAAGCTTCCATTTTCGTTTCCTTGCGAAACGCTGATATTGTTATTTGTGATAACACCCGTATTAACGAAGTTATTGAAGTTATCCTTTCCTACAGGTAGATAAGGCATCATTTCCAATTGCTTAGTGTAAGGATTCCACTGCTCTAGCATGGTTCCATCCATCACCTGCCCCCACACACGGTCTGCATTACGGTTGTATAATCCAGAAGTACCACGTCCAAACACAGCTTGTTTTTCAGGAATAGCCAAATGTCCAGCTGTAAACATCGTGTTACTATTAACATCTACTCTCAGGCTTGCTCCCTTCTTACCTCTCTTTGTGGTAATCATAACAGCACCATTTTTACCATCTGAACCATAAAGAGCCGATGCCGTAGCACCTTTCAAAACACTCATATCCTCTACGTCATCCGCAGGGATATCAGCCATAGACATATATTTTTTAGGAACTCCATCCACTACTAGAAGTGGGGTTTCACCACGTACCAAAAACTCAGGTGCAGCACCAAAGTTTGTCGAGTTTTTAACTAATACACCAGCAATCTTACCCGAAAGAGAAGTAGCTAGATTGACTCCTTTTACTTTTGTCAATTCATCAGCTTCTACTTTTTGCACTGCATAACCTAACGCTTTTTCTTCACGTTTGATTCCCAAAGCTGTTACAACTACGCCTTCTAATGCAATTGCATCCTCGTGCATGGTTATATTGATAAGAGTACGATTGTTTACCTTTTCTGTATGGGCTTGCATACCTAAAAAAGTGAACGTTAATTGTCCATCAGCAGGAACATTAACAGAATATGCTCCATCAAAGTCAGTTATAGCTCCTAAGTTTGCACCAGCCGAAACACTAACTCCTATAAGAGGAAGACCTGATGAATCTTTTACAACTCCTTCTACTTTGTGCTGTTGAGCACTAGCTGTGAGTGACAAAAAAGTGAATAAGAATAGCCACAAGAGCAGTTTATGTGCCTGTAGCTTGTTTACTAATTGTTTATCCATGATCTAAATTGATTATAATTAAGGATTTTAACTTGCTTGACAACAAAGCAATCTAAGCAGCTTGTCATTCAATTTTCACAAACATAAAGACAAACTGTTAAGATAAGGGAAAAGCCTTCTTACAAAAGTATAACACAAAGGTTAATGACCACACACTTACCTATACAAAGTAGTTAATAATAACATTTAATAAGTTAATAAATAACTCATTAAGTAAACAACAAAACTATACACATTGTGCAAACCATCACATTTCTGAAATGTATTTTTGTAAGCTTATTTCTTGCTCTAAATTCAGTTTTTTACGCAATCTATATCGCGCAACCTCAACACTACTTGGGGCAATATTCATGTAGGCAGCTATCTCTTTTGTGTTAAGATTTAACTTTATATATGCACAAAGTTTCATATCATTGCGAGTCACATCTGGGTGTGCTTTTAGTAATCTATCATAAAATCCATCGTGTATAGCATTAAAGTATTTTTCGAATAAGTCTTGTGTGTCATCACTGTTTAAATAAAAATCAATTCGTTTTAAGATATGCTTCAATTTCTTTTGTAACATCTTATTATCAGACAGTTCAGTTGCTGTCAAATCAGCGTCTAGGCGAATATCATTTAGCATTGCATTTCGCTTCACATTCTCCATTGTGAGGTTTACCAAGTTCTTCTCCTCATCTTTAAGTCTCACCTTCAGCATCTTTAGATCATGCTCACTTTTCTCTTTTTGAAGGATATCTATCTGTTTTTTAACTACCTTCTCATACTGTTGGGCAAGTCTTCTTTTGAACAAAGAACGCACAAAATAGCCTAGAGAAACGATAATCAATAGAGCTACAATCAAAAAATAAGGAGACAAGAACCATGGATAATTAACGTGCAACTTGAGCAACACAAAAGAAGCTTCTGTAGAATCAGCAAAATTCACATTTCGTACCCTGATGGTATGAGCGCCATATCCTAAATGCTCCAGCTCTAGATATGGCACACCCTTACTCAATATCCATTCTCCATTATCTATCGAATATTCAATTTGATGATGTGCATACATATTTTGAAAATGGAGATAAAGAGAAGAGTAGTCACTCTCCAAAACTTCGTATTCATCGCTATTTAAAGGCACATGAATTCTTTCACCTTCCCATTCATATTCCACAAGAGAAAGTTCTAAGTGTTTTTTTTCTAAATAATCCTTATCCTGATTTTTGACAAAATGAAAAGAGATTCCACCAAGGATTCCAGTGGCCAAGGTTGTATTATCCAGAACAATTATTCGGTGAGCCAATCGTGGTAGCTCTGTATCTAATGCTTGAAAAATTTCACCGTAATTATAAAAATCATTTCCAGAACGTTTAACACGTCCAATTCTACTCTTAGAAGCATAGAAAAAATCATCTCGCCCCAATTGAGACAATCCCCACACTGGGCTATCCATTTCTTCGATTAAATCGGTGTAATGCGAGCTCAATCTTAAAGAATCCTGTCCAATATCATAGATATAAGCGGCTTTGTTCCCATAGAAAATAATATCATTATCAATCTCTGTAATACGCAAGGTATCTACCTTTTCGGGCAAATGATACTTCTTTACTATCTCTATTTCATCATCGGCACGCAAGCCAATACGTATAGGATTGAACGCTCTATCTTGCACCCAAATATGACCAAAACGATCTACAAAAGCTGATGTGTGTGCTCCTCCTAAGTTTTCTATTTCTTTTTTATAAACCAAGGTATTACCTGTATTTTCATAAATAGAAAATGTTTGATTAAAATCTAAGCTCAAATACTTCTTTGGATCATTATTAAAACGCTTAAGATTCCAAACTCGATTATTGCTAATCTTTACCAAACGATTGGAATTTTCTTGAAATTGGAATAAACCAGCATCGTGACAGACAATGAGCATATTATCTATTTTCGCTAGACTCCAAACCTGCCCTTGTGAACCCTCTATAAAAGTAAAGGTCTCATCCTCCTTATAGGCATACAAGCCCTTATTGGTAGCCACATACAATTGATTATTGAGCCAGGTTGCATCATAGACAGTACCAATATCCGCTTTGCTATTATGAATTACAATTTCAGTTGGATTCCGCTTTGCTCGGGCAAGTCCTCCATCTAAGCCTAGCCAAATGTCGTCTGAACGATCCTTTTTGAGACTCAGCACAGTTGTGTGTTTTAGATTGCTTTCAAAATTGATGTGTTCTATGATTTCAAGCTTATCATTCACAATAAATACGCCATCAAGAACACTCCCTAATGCAAAGGTATTAGTAGAAAGCTGTGTGCATGAAAACAATCTAGACTTTATGAACAGTGCATTATTAGGTGATTCTATCCTTTTCAACTTATCTCCTACAATATGGAAAACTCCTTCGTTTTCAGTCACTATTGTAAGTCTTCCATTCAAGTCTAGAATACTAATAATTCGGTTTTGTACTCGCAACCCTGTTTTCACAAATTGCCCATTCACCAACTTCAGTAATTCAGAATCAGACTGAACGTAAATATCTTTGCCAAGTTGATGCATGTATTCGATATTATTTGACAAGAGGCTTACAGATATCTCTTGGCTCTGAATATCATAACAATATACTTTCTTTTGTGTTTGAAAATATACTTTTCCTTCAACTACAAAAACTCTCCAAAATATTTCAGAAATTTCACTATTTGAATTTTGGTAAAGATTAGTGTAAACATATTCACCAAAACGATTTTTAACCCAAACTCCAAAGCGATTGTCAATTGCTGCATACAATCGTTTATTCTGCTCATCAAATGCTAGCCAGCGAGTTATACCTGAGTATCCAGTTTGATAATTGCGCCACGCCACACCATTATAAACACTTAAGCTTTTGGCAGAAGCTACAAATATATCTTCTCCATCGCCTTCCTCAATACACCAAACTTGTGCATCACCTTGATATTGTTTTGCTGAAATATTTTCGATATAATATTCTTTCACTAACATATCATACAGATTACTATTAGCATGAATTCTCATTGAAAAAACAGCAATTAGAATACAGATTAATAGTAATATTGAGAAATATCGAGAATGAAGTAAATGCCTCATTGAATTGAAGGGAGTTGGTTTTTCGTAATAAGTTACAATTACAAAGATAGCTTTTATTGAATTAATAGTTGAAATTAAAATTACTCTAAAGAAAAGCACACTGAACGACATAAGACGCTCAACAGAAGACCTAGAAGTCTAAATTCCTCGATTTAATCGAAGATAATCTAAATCCAAGCCTTTTAAATAGAGAAATATTCCGAACACTATCAAACTACTTATAAACCATCATAAAAAAATATAATAAACTAATTACAAACAACTTACTAATGTTAATTGACTACTTTAAGACACCTAGAAAATGGCGTATATATATTTATGTATAGTTTTGTTCAAAACCGAAAATCTCGACCTTAAGAATCCATGGAAAATTAAAGAGTGATATATCCACAAAATATATCAAACTTTTGCTTCATCTTTGGAAATATAGGATGCGATTTCTCATTTTATATTAAATTACAAATTGAACAATGAAAAAGAAATTTAATCTATTCTTGGCTTTGCTCCTAGCTACTTTCAGCTTTGGACAAGCACTAGCGCAAGACAAACTTCCTATCTATTTGGACGACTCACAAGACATAGAAGCTAGAGTAGAAGACGCTCTGAGCCGCATGACGATGGAAGAGAAAGTTGCATATATTCATGCTCAATCCAAATTTAGTTCTCCTGGTGTGCCACGTCTTGGCATTCCTGAAAACTGGATGACTGATGGTCCTCATGGAATCAGAGCGGAAGTGCTTTGGGATGAGTGGGATCAAGCGGGATGGACAAGCGATTCTTGCATTGCTTTCCCTGCACTAACTGCACTAGCGGCATCTTGGAACAAGGAGATGTCACTTCTTTATGGAAAATCGATTGGTGAAGAGGCTCGCTATCGTAACAAGAACGTGCTACTAGGACCTGGTATTAATATCTATCGTACTCCACTCAATGGACGTAACTTCGAATATATGGGAGAAGATCCGTATCTTGCTGGACAAATGGTTGTTCCTTATATTCAAGGAGTTCAAGCAAATGGAGTTGCAGCTTGTGTTAAGCATTTTGCACTTAACAATCAAGAGATTGACCGCCATACAGTAGATGTGAATGTGGACGATCGTACGCTTTACGAAATTTATCTTCCTGCTTTCAAAGCTGCTGTACAAGAAGGAAAAGCTTGGGCTATAATGGGTGCTTACAATCGTTACAAAGGGCAATGGGCATGCCACAACGAATATCTATTGAATGATATTCTTCGCAAGGAGTGGGGATTTGATGGAGTTGTAGTTTCTGACTGGGGAGGTGTAAACAACACATTACAATCAGTTTACAACGGACTAGATATGGAGTTTGGCTCTTGGACTGATGGTCTTACAATGGGAAAAACCAATGCTTATGACAATTACTATTTAGCTGATCCACTTCTTAAATTACTTCGTTCTGGAGAAGTGAAAATTGACCCTATTGATGAGAAAGTTCGTAATATTTTACGTTTAACTTTCCGCACAACAATGAATACAAAACGTCCATGGGGATCGTTTGCAACTGAAGAGCACGCAATGGCTGGACGCAAAATTGCAGAAGAAGGAATTGTATTGTTACAAAACAAAAACAATGTATTGCCTATCCAACTGAATAAGGCTAAGAAGATAGCTGTAATTGGAGAAAATGCGATCAAAGTGATGACAGTTGGAGGAGGTAGCTCTTCATTGAAAGTAAAATATGAAGTTAGCCCACTTGACGGCATTAAGAATCGTTTTGCTAAAGAAAATATAGAAGTTGTATATGCTCGTGGATATGTTGGCGAAGAATCTAAAGCGCAAGATGGACTTGGCGTTGGACAAGATTTATCAGATGACAGATCAGCGGCTGAGCTTATTGCAGAAGCTGTAAAAGTAGCAAAGGATGCAGACTATGTAATCTTCATTGGAGGATTAAATAAAAACAATCACCAAGATGCTGAAGGCGTAGATCGTCACTCATTAGGTTTACCTTATGGTCAAGACGAATTGCTTGTAGAACTGGCTAAAGCAAATAAAAATCTGGCAGCGGTAATTATCTCTGGAAATGCAGTTGCAATGCCTTGGGTAAACCAAGTGCCAGCAATTGTTCAAGGTTGGTATTTAGGAACTGAAGCAGGAAATGCAATTGCATCTATCCTAGTAGGAGATGCGAATCCATCGGGAAAACTGCCATTCACATTCCCAGTAAAACTTGAAGACAATAGCGCTCATGCTTTGAGTGATTATCCAGGAAATGGAAATCAAGAGACTACATATACTGAGGGTATATTCGTTGGATACCGTTGGAATGACAAGGAAAAAATCAAACCTCTATTCAGCTTTGGACACGGATTGAGCTATACGACTTTCAAATACGGAAAAGTAACTGCTAACAAAGCTACAATGAACGCTGATGATACCATCACATTCTCTGTAGATGTTACTAATACAGGAAAACTTGATGGAAGCGAAATTGTACAGCTTTATATTGCGGATCTAGAGTCTTCTCTACCTCGCCCTGTTAAAGAGCTTAAAGGATTTGATAAAGTATTCTTGAAAGCTGGCGAAACTAAAACAGTTTCTATTACAGTGGACAAAGCGGCTCTAAGCTTCTTTGATGCAGACAAACATGATTGGGTAGCTGAATCGGGAGACTTTGAAGCTATCATTGGTGCATCATCAACAGATATAAAAGGTAAAGTGAAATTTACTCTAAACTAATTGTAATCAGTCGATAGACATTATTACAAATAAAAGACGAAAGGCTATCTATTCATTTAGGTAGCCTTTTTGTTTTTTAACATCATTTTCTTGAATATTTTATTCCAAATGTAGCATTTGTGACTATTTAGCGTTTTTCATTCCAGTATGTTTGCAATACATTAATTACAGATTGATCATTAAAAAACAATAGTTATGAGTGAATTGATTAATAACTCGCAACAACGCAAGGAGATGCTCAAACATCTCATTCTCCAACTACATAAAGGAGAGGCTCCAGAAGCTGTCAGAGAAAGATTGATAGACTTGCTGAGAAACATTCCTTACAACGACGTAGTGGAAGTGGAGCAACAACTTATTGCAGAGGGGTTGCCTGAAGAAGAAATACTACAATTTTGTGATATACACACGGCTGTGCTAGATGGTAGTATTGATACTAGTCATCAAAAGGTTGCACCTGCTGGACATCCTGTAGATACTTTTAAGAAAGAGAATATTGAGCTGCAAAAAGTAATTTCACAAGTGAGAGCGATGTTTGCTCAACTTGATAAAATTGAGGCTGATGATTTAAAGAAGTATCTTATTGGAATGAAAATGCTACTCAATCAAGTTTCGGATGTGGACAAACACTACAGACGAAAAGAGAATTTAGTATTTCCATTCCTTGAAAAAAATGAGATTACTGGTCCTCCTAAAGTAATGTGGGGCAAGCATGACGAAACTAGAGAGCTACTCAAAGCCGTACATGAGGTTATTGATGTGAATAGTGGTATCTCTATGGATGAGCTTCGTTCTGCAATAGCCTATGTTATAGAACCTGCTTTAGTTTCTGTTGAGTCTATGATAATGAAAGAGGAAGAAATATTGCTCCCAATGTCGATGGACACTTTGACAGAAGAAGACTGGTACGAGGTATATCAACAAAGTCCCGAAATTGGCTTCTGCATCTATGACCCCAAGGACATATGGACTCCAAATATTGAGGCAAAGTCTAGTAAAGTTGAATACTTAAATTCAACTGGACGAATCATTCTTCCAACTGGAAGTTTTAATATGGAAGAGCTCACAGCTTTATTCAACAGCTTGCCTATGGATATCACGTTCGTGGATAAAGATGACAAGGTGAAGTTTTTCTCGCTAGGTGAACACCGCATATTCGATCGTAATAGAGCTATCATTGGTAGGGATGTGCAACTTTGCCACCCTCCTGGAAGTGTACATATTGTAGAACAGATTTTAACTGACTTCAAAAGTGGCAAAGAATCTAAGGCTTCATTCTGGATCAACTTCAAAGGTATGTTTGTATATATTGAATACATTGCATTGAGAGACCCTGAAGGACAATACCTAGGTGTGATAGAATGTACCCAAGATTTGACAAAATACAGAGCATTAGAAGGAGAACAACGACTATTGTCATACTCTAAGTAAAATGTCTAAACTATTAAATATTGATTTGCAGACAAAAGTAGGTGTTTTGTTAGAAGTGTATCCTCAGCTAGAGGATACACTTCTAACTCTTTCTCCTGCGTTTGCCAAATTGAAAAATCCCATTGTAAGAAAGACGATTGGAAGAATTGCAACACTTGGTCAGGTAGCAGAAGTAGGCAATATAGATGCAGCATATCTAATTACTGAGCTTCGCAAAGCAATAGGCGATAATTCAGTAGTCAATAATGAGTTCCCAATAGAGTTGGATACGATAGAAAAACCTAAATGGTTAGATAAAGAAAATGTAATATTTACTTTTGATGCTTGCTCTATCATAGAATCTGGGGCAAGCCCCATGAAAGCTATAATTGACAATGCCAACAAACTCAATCATAAGGAAGTAATGCTGCTCATCACTCCTTTCAGACCGACTCCCATTATAGAACTTTTACAAAATAAAGGATTTATGACATGGGTTGAAATGATCAATAGTCAATCATACACTTACATCAAGAGATCTATTCTTGACTGACTCCAATAGTCATTATTTTCTCTTCAAATTCATTACGAGACACATTGGCTTTATTTCTCGCAGTTGTTCTATAATTATAAATTGTACTGATTGAATAGCGTAAGAACTTGGCTATTTTGGCACTATCTGTAATACCTAAACGGATGAGAGCAAATATTCTTAATTCAGTATTTAGGACTTCATTTTGCTTCAACACCACCTTCTCCTCATCCTTCATTAATGCGTTGAAATCGGCAATAAATGACGGATATAGGCTTATAAATATAGAATCAAACTTTGAATACAACCCTTCTAATTCATCATCTACAAGCGAGGTCGATTTCAGCTTTTGATACAAAGCCTCTAATTGTTTGGAGATGGCTAATTTATTCAACGAGATTCTATAGCTCTCTATCTTTTCAATATATTCTGAACACAAATCAAAGAATTGGGCAATATATTCTTCTTTCACATGGCTTGCTTCTTGTAATTTGACATTAGACTCGTTGAGTTGTAAGTTTGCATTTTTAAGTTCTTGATTCAAGTCTATAAGCTTTACACTTGTTGCATAAAGCTCTTCCCTTATTCTTGAAACCTTTTTCATTTGCAGATACACATAAACCAAAGCAATCGCCAAAAAGACAACCAAAATAGTAATAAGAATCAAATAGAAAGACAGTTTTTCTTTCTGTTCTGCCTCTTTAGCTTGATAAGCAGCATTGATTACTGGATAAAAAGTCAAACCACCTAAAGCTCTATACTTTACATTACAAAAAAGAGCATCATCAATAGCATAATCCATAAATTGATAAGCTCTATCTATATTCCCTGTTTGGAAATAAGTGAGAGCCAAGCTCTGTAGAGAGGCATTATCTCTAATGGCATTAGTGATATCTGAAATTGCAGAAATCATAAAATATATTTCCTGCTGCTCCAAATCACCATTCAGCATATACATAATACCCAAAAGATAAGCAATCATAGCTCGTTCTTTATCAGTATCTTTTGTCTCTGTGAGCAAGCGTAATAAAAGGTTTTCAGCTTTCTTTAGTTCATTTCTATCAAACGAATAATTTGCATATAATATCTTATTAGTCAAGGAGCTAGTATCTGCGACCAACATTACCAAAGAGTCTCTATACTGCTCACTCTTTGCTATATAGATCAGATTTTCGTTATTCTGTCCATATCTATCATAATAGTTTACATGCGCTTCGTAGTACTCTGTTAATAACCTCTTGTCAATTTTATTAACTGATATTTCATCTAAAATTTCTTTTGCCTCTACAAACAGTCCAATAGTTGAATACACAGAAGAAATTTTGATATTAGTCTCTAACAAGAAATTTTCATTGGCTAGTTTGGAAGCTATTTCTTTATTCTTATTCAGATAAAGCAAGGCTGAGTCGGACTGAAATTTCTCGTATTCATCGAACAATTTATCATTCACTGCATATTTTTGCTCCATACTAGAATTCTTATCATCTAGCATTTGTTTCAACAGGTCTATTTTCTGTTTTTTCTCAGCAATAAAATATTCCTTTTGCTTCAAAGTCTCATCCAACCTTCGAACCAAAGAATCTTTATTATAAGGATTTCCACTCAACTGAAATATCCCAAACAAAGACATAAGAACACAAAAAACAAACCTTAGCATATTGTACCTATTATAATTATAGAAATCTATATATTACAAAAATACATATTTAAACAAGATATTTCGAATCTATATAGAACACAAGTAAATTTATTATGAAAAATAAAATATTTGAACAATTTGCTTTGATACTTCATTTTTATTTATACATTTGCAATTCAACAGAATTAGAAAAAGAAAATATGTTTCTACAACTAACAAATAACAATTGGTGGCGCTCGCAACTTCTACAAGTAGTGAGTCAGGTTGTTGTGTCTTAGTCTGAATAGAAAGATATCAAAATATATAGGAAGCCTATCGTACTCACGATAGGCTTTTTTTGTGCTGAAAAATAAATAAAACAATATATAGAAAATGGAAAAGTTTAAAGTTGATTCAAAAGGATTTTATGGCGAGTTTGGTGGTGCATATATACCAGAAGTGCTTTATGACAATGTAGAAAATTTACGCACTAAGTATTTAGACATCATAGAAAGTGAAAGCTTTCAAGCAGAATTTCATCAACTACTGCGTGACTATGTGGGACGTCCTTCGCCACTCTATCTAGCAAAAAGGCTTTCAGAAAAGTATGGTTGTAGAATCTACCTCAAGCGTGAAGATTTGAATCACACAGGGGCACATAAGATTAACAATACAATTGGACAAATTCTTTTAGCTCAAAGACTAGGTAAAACTCGCATCATTGCAGAGACTGGAGCTGGTCAACATGGAGTAGCCACAGCAACAGTATGCGCCTTGATGAACATGAAATGTATTGTATATATGGGAGCTCTGGATGTAGAACGTCAGAAGCTTAATGTACAGAAAATGGAGATGTTAGGGGCTACAGTTATCCCTGTAACTAGTGGAAACATGACACTAAAAGATGCTACAAATGAAGCCATTAGAGACTGGTGCAGTAATCCTTCCGACACGTATTATATTATAGGCTCTACAGTAGGACCTCACCCCTACCCCGACATGGTAGCACGTTTGCAGTCTGTAATCAGCGAAGAAGCACGCAAACAATTATTGGAGCATGAAGGTACAGAAATCCCTGACTATGTGATTGCTTGTGTAGGCGGAGGTAGCAATGCTGCGGGTATGATCTATCATTTTTTGGATGACGAAGATGTGAAAATTATACTGACTGAAGCCGCAGGAAAAGGTGTAGATTCTGGAGAAACTGCTGCCACTATTCACAAGGGAAAACTTGGAATAATTCATGGAAGCAAGACGCTTCTAATGCAGTCGGAAGATGGTCAAATTGAAGAGCCTTATTCTATCTCAGCAGGTTTAGACTATCCAGGAATTGGGCCACTACATGCACACTTAGCACAAACAAAACGTTCTGAGGTATTAGCTGTTACGGACGATGAAGCCATAGATGCAGCTTTTGAATTAACAGAACTTGAAGGTATAATCCCCGCTATAGAATCAGCTCATGCTTTAGGCGTTTTTGGACAGAAGAAATTTAAACAAGATGATATAATTATCCTTTGTCTTTCGGGACGTGGCGACAAGGATATGGAAACATACATCAACATTAGAAAAGAAAGACAACATGAAAACTAAAATTACAACACAGACCACAAGTTTTCTAGCAGATATGGAAACCCCAGTGGGAATTTATCTCAAGATCAGAGACATATACGCAGAATCAGCTTTACTCGAAAGTTCTGATTATCATTCTAATGACAATAGTTTTTCTTTTGTAGGAGTCAATCCAATTGCTCGTTTCAAAGTAGAAAATCATGTTGCAACCAAAGAATATCCTTGTGGAAAATCTGAGGACGAGCGACTTACTGAACAAAACAACTTAGCAACAGCTTTCCAAAACTTCATCAATGATTTTGAATTGAAAGGGGAAAATTCGACTAAAGTAAATGGTTTCTTTGGCTACACATCGCACGATGCTATTCAATATTTTGAGAGTAGCATTGATTCTAAAAATACTCAGTTAGAAAATGCTAAACTTCCTGAATTCTATTATATTCTATATCGTTTTATAATTGTAATCAATCACTT
>JASLEN010000382.1 GCA_030151105.1 Dysgonomonas sp. | reverse complement strand
TTCTAATTGAGACTTATATTTGTCATATCCTCTATGAATCTCTTGATAGAGTAACGTTCCTATCTCTTTAGACCCTTTCACATTGAAGTGAGTATAGTCCTTGTTTGCCAATTGTTTATTCACCCAATCTACCATCGAATTATTCCCTCCCATCAAGTTGTAGAGATCAATAAAACCAGTACCTGCATCTCGAGAAAATCTCTTTTGAGCTTTCACTAAAGGAACCACAGCTGGGTCTGTAACCATCTGCATATTTACTTTAGTACCTTTATCGGCGGTTGAAATTACTAAAATATCAGCATTTGGGAAACAAAGTCGTAACTTATTAATCACTGCAGTCATTCCTCTCTCATAGAATGTATAATCACTAGACCCATAATTGAGAACGTTTGTTCCAAAATGCAAAATTATCAAATCATAATTTAACACCTTATCAAAAGCATTCATTAATGAAGTGTTAAAACCTCCAAGCGTCAATCCCGAATTTCCTCTTAGTGAAAAATTATCAACGTGAACTCCTGTAGCACTAGCAAAATCAAATCCATAAATTGGTATATTTTGTATATTGCTAAAAGTAGCATGCACCGATTTGGCATAACTCTCTCCTAAATACATTGTATTTAAAGCATTCTTAGCAGTAAGTTGAATTCTTTGACTTGCACCATTGTTCAGCTTCACATCTACTACCCCATTTGGATTATTGGAATATCCATAAAATAGAGTTGGAGTATATAAACTTGGCGAGGTAGCAATATTTCCTGCTGTATATGAAGCCCAATAGCTTCCAGAATTAGTCCCTATAAAAACCTGACCATCAACACCAAAGGGGACAGAGGGTCTTTTGGACGAAATGAAGGATTGAGTAATCCAATTATCGGAGTGTCTATGATAAACAGAACCTCTCGAAGTTGCCGATTTAGATGTAATAGCTACAAAACCAACACCATATCCTCCATACTCTTCTTGAAACAAGTTTCTCACATCTTGCACTATAAAGTCCCCATCATTCATTGAGTCTCCAAAGTATGCCACACGTGCTTTTCCCGCACCACCATTTTTTTCTATATTGTTTAACTTTGCATAAAAGCGCTGAAGATAACCATAGCCTTGTATCGAAACCGTAGGATCCAACAATGTATCTATGATTGGACGTTCTGTAACAAAATGAGTTTCTGCATTAGGCATAAAGAGAACAGGTTTTCTCCTTTCTAATTTTTTCCCAAAATATGAACGTTTGAATGGTTTTAGAGTTAAAGATGTTGGTGACAAATGCTCTGTAACGGCTCTGTTTGTTGAGCCTTCTACAATAGTAATATCATTATCTGATTCCCTACTTTTAGCCACAACAGAATCTCCTCCCCCTACATTATTCAACACCAACAAATTACCATCCAATGCCTCTAATAGTACGCTATCAATCAGCATACTAGAATCATCAGCCAAATGCTCTGGGAATAATCTATCAGGAAGAAGATACTTTAGACCTAGAAAAAAACCGATAGAGATAACAATCAATAAGATAATCTTGTAAAATTGTGATATTTTGTCCATAGTTTATTAACGATCCAAACTTATTTAGTTTGGATTATTGTTGTACATTCTTGCAAAAGTTATTATGTTTTATCGAAGCGCAAAGCTAGTTACTTTTTTCTTTTTTAACACGGAAAAACCGAGAAAAATAATCTATTCGTATCACTCATCTAAGCATTCTTAATTATAAATGAGCTAATTCTTACGACTAATCCCAATACGAATTATTAGTCTTAGGTCTAGCTTGCTTCACACCCTCCAACGGGAAACCCACAACAAAGCTATGCGTATAATGATGAGTTTGAATACCATGTACTTTTGTTTGATACCAATCTCCTAAATATCCAACCCTCACAACATAGGAGTTAAAAGGGATATCTAAAGTTACAAAGTTTCTCAGAGCACGTTGATTATGAAAAGATGCAAAATTGACGATTCCAACGGTATTTCCTAGAGATATTTCGTAATAAGACTGTCCATATTTGGGAGAAAATAGCATCCCCATAAAAGGTGTATCAATCTGCCAGCGAATAGCGTATTTTTTCCATTTATAAGAAGCCAACACAGATAAATTGAAATTAGTATATACTCTACCTGTGGCAGGATTATTCCCATTTCGTTCGTTATACAAACCTCCAGCATTCACATCCCAATAGCCTCCAGCATTCAACTTTAAGCCTTGTGTCTCATAAAAACCATAATGCCCACCAAGCTGATAACGAATTTTACCCCAATATTCTCTCGTGTTTTTTATAGGGTTTTGCCCAGAAGCAAACTCCAATTCAATTATCTGTTGCTTTCTAAACTTCCCTCCCAGCCAATAGGTATCTCGCATTTGCTCATACATTAGCCGCAACGAATAGCCAGAATACTCAAGTGGACTAAGGTAAGTATCGTACATATTAGAACTCCCTGCTCCTATCATAAAAGTGTTGAGAGTGCGACGGGGAGCCAACTCTGATTTCGAGATTTGCCCTTGTGTATTATCTGTAGTTTTATTTGACATTACCTCTTGCCCACATACACTACCAAACAAAAATACACCCATCAACAGACAGGTGTACTTTTTGAGTATCATTATTTTATAATTATTCTTCATCGTCAGCAAATAGTTCTTTTTGTTCACCTGGACCTTTGTTGATAATCATATCATCTTCATCCTCATCATGATCAATCTGTACTTTAAACTGATTTTCTTCATCTTCTTTCACATCAGGAAAGCGTGTTGGCTCAATCTCTTGTACCGATTTCACCTCAAAGGTTGTCAATCGTTTACCACGAGCCTTATAACTCTTAGTTCCAATAAATTCTTCGGCATCTATTATCAGATTTTCTCGATGCTTATCTCCTCCTCCAAAGGTAGTTTCGATACGAGGGAATGCAACATCAGAAAGAATAAACAGTTTAGATTTAGCGTTTTCACCGAGAAAATTCAGCTTACGTGCCGAAGATTCGAAGGTAAATCGTTTGACATACATATACTCCTGATCTCCATCATAGAGCACAGCTGTCCATTCTTTATTTGGATCAAACTTCTCAATACGCTCTATATCCTTATCAAAGTGATTACTCAAGTCGAAGTTAGTAGTATAGAAGTCTCCGTTTTTATTCACCACCAACACTTCATCTTCACTATGGAACTCTCCTAGGAATTGTCCTCGCTCATCATAATTTAGACGAAGCACATCCTTATCGAACCAGACTTTTCGCCCTCCTAGTGTAGAACCGCCTTTTTGCTTCAATGAAATCTTGTGTACTTCAGACTTAGTTAGAATATTCCCCATCGTATCACGTCCACGAACAGATATTTCACTAAAATCCTTCTCAAATGCTAGAATCTTTTGGCGAGGTTTTGGTTTCAAAATCACACGTATAGTTTCTGCTTCTCCATTAGGATTAGCACTAAAGTAGAATATCTTAGAGTCCTCCTCACCTTGAGTCAAGTCGTATTCTTTATCTCTCGTAACCCCCATCACTGCGCAACGCTTGATGTAGTAAGGTCCTTTTTTACCATTTCTGTAAACGACATTATAGATGGTTCGCTTATCATTTCGTTGGAAAACATTCACATATAAAACATTTTTGCCAGCAAACATTTTCTCACTGACCTTCACTATTTTATAAGTTCCATCCTTGTAGAAAATAATAATATCATCAATGTTAGAACAATTGCAAATAAACTCATCTTTGCGAAGTGATGTTCCTATAAAACCTTCTTCACGATTGATGTATAACTTCTCGTTAGCCTCTACAACCTTTGTAGCCTCAATAGTTTCAAAACTACGAATTTCAGTCTTACGAGGATATTTCTTACCGTATTTTTCTTTCAACATCAAATACCAAGAAATAGTATAATCTACAATATTCTTAATATTATTCTTTATCTCTTCGATTTGCTCTTTGTATTTCGCAATCAATTCGTCAGCCTTATCTGAGTTGAAACGTAGGATACGCCCCATTCTAATCTCCATAAGCTTAAGGATATCTTCTTTCGTTATTTCACGCAAAAAGGTTTCTTTAAACTTATCCAAACGTTTAGCGATGTGCTTTACAGCCTCATCCATACTCTTAGCATTCTCAAACTCCTTATCCTTATAGATACGTTCCTCGATAAAGATTTTCTCTAGTGACGAAAAGTTCAAACTTTCCTCCAGTTCAGCTTGCTCTATCTCCAATTCGGTTTTGAGAAGCTTCAATGTATTGTCTGTCGTAGCTTCCAAAACATCGTTTACAGAAAGAAAATGTGGTTTATTATCCTCTACAACACAGCAGTTAGGAGAAATACTGATTTCACAATCAGTAAAAGCATACAACGCATCAATCATAATATCAGACGATACACCAGCTGGCAAATGCACATGAATTTCTATATCTCTTGCCGTAATATCATCTACCTTACGAATCTTAATTTTACCTCTTTCGTTAGCCCTCAAAATAGAATCTACAACCGAAGAAGAGGTTCTTCCATAAGGTATATCTCTAATAACTAGCGTTCTGTTATCTAATTTCTCGATTCGAGCTCTAATTTTAACGGCGCCACCTCGAGCACCTGCATTATAGCGCTCTACATCGACATAGCCACCTGTCTGAAAATCAGGATAAAGTACATAGTCTTCTCCTTTGAGATGAGCCACTGCTGCATCACATAACTCGTTAAAGTTGTGAGGCAGAATACGTGATGATAATCCAACAGCAATTCCCTCTGCCCCTTGCGCCAATAGCAATGGGAATTTTACAGGTAGCGCAATTGGCTCTTTATTTCGTCCATCGTAAGACGGCTTCCACTCCGTAATTTTATTATTAAAGAGAACTTCTAGCGCAAATTTAGTTAAGCGAGCCTCTATATATCGAGGAGCAGCAGCACCATCACCTGTTAGAATATTACCCCAGTTTCCTTGACAATCTACGAGCAGATCTTTTTGTCCAATTTGCACCAATGCATCGCCAATTGAGGCATCACCATGAGGATGAAATTGCATCGTATGCCCCACCACATTTGCCACTTTATTATAACGCCCATCATCCATTCGTTTCATAGAATGAAGAATACGACGCTGCACAGGTTTCAAACCATCTGCCATATGTGGCACAGCACGTTCTAGAATCACATAAGAAGCATAATCGAGAAACCAATCTTGGAACATTCCCGACAGATGTAATACATCATCCTTATTCTTGGATGGCGTAACATAGTCAGAATGCCCATCTGCGGTTTCAGACAAGTCTTCATTATTAAGATCTTTTTTTTCTAAATCGTCGGATTTATCGTTAATATCTTCAGGCAACATGCGCTATTTTGTGTTATTATATATTTGGAGATTTATTTTCAAACAGCACCAAAGATAGCTTTTTTTGACGAAAAATGCAAAAGGCTTTATTGGTATAAATTCTATTTTATTTTGCTTCGTTTCTCATTTTGTAGTAGCACTCTCTACAAACTGGCAAATAACCCGCATCACCTATCAATACCACAGCCGATTTTGCCCCAAGGTGTAAATTCATAGTAGCTTTGCGATAACATTGAGAACAACAAGACTTGATTTCCTCGATCGCATCGGCTAATTCGATCAAACGTCGTGACCCTCCGAAGAGATAACTTTCACTATCAGTTCGCAGACCATAGCAGATAACATACAAATCTTTTTCGATACTCAGAATATTCAATTGGTCAATATCCTGTTCACTAAGAAACTGACATTCATCTATTATCAACACTGACTTTTGTTCGAGATGAGAAAAAAATTCTGAGAGGTTACCATTTTCAGGAATTAACAAACATTTTTTAGGAGCGATACCCGCCCTAGTAGTTATAAATTCACCGCTACGAGTATCAATGATAGGTTTTGCATAAGTCACTTTAAAGTTACGTTCTTCGAAATTATGCCCTGTTGTTAATAAGTGAGCAGATTTGCTTGCTCCCATTGCTCCGTACCTGAAAATAATCTTACTCATCTAACGTTTTTCTACAATTATTAATTTTTACACAAAGGTACGAAATATAGTTATCGCAGCTATTTTATTTATAGAAGAGAATAATATAAATACGTAAATCCCTACTCTTCTCTATAAATAGTGTAATTTTGTGGTTCAACTAACAATCTGATGGAACAAGAATCATTTAAACATAGTATTCCTATCCAATTAAGATCTGATGATCTGGATAGATTTGGACACATCAACAATGCTGTCTATTTCACATTTTACGATTTGGCCAAAACAAATTACATTGAGAGTATATGCCCCGATGTTGACTGGGAAAAAGAAGCTATTGTTGTCGTTGATATACATGTGACTTTCAAGGCACAAATCTTTGGAACCGACACTATAGGAGTGCAAACAACAGTAACTTCCATTGGCTCTAAAAGCTTCGAATTACTTCAACGTGTCATAGACATCAACACAAAAGAGGTGAAATGTGAATGTAAATCAATCATGGTGACCTATGACTTACACGAACACAAATCCAAACCAATTCCTCAATCATGGATTGATGCTATCTGTTCTTATGAGGAAAAGGATTTAAGAAGAAAATAAGATAGCCTATAAATAAAAATAGCCCCCTATTAGGGAGCTACCTTGTGCACACGACGGGACTCGAACCCACACATCATTTCTGAAACTACCACCTCAAAGTAGCGTGTCTACCAATTCCACCACGTGTGCCGACCTTGGTTTTGAGAAAAAAAATGTGTCACTAAAAGGACACATCTTTACTCAGAGCGAAAGACGGGGCTCGAACCCGCGACCCCGACCTTGGCAAGGTCGTGCTCTACCAACTGAGCTACTTTCGCAAATTGTGATGCAAATATAGTATCTATTTTTGCATTCACAAAATTTTAGATGAATCTTTTCAACAATGAATTCTCATCATTTTCGAAAAAATATTATTTCATTTCCCATGTATTTTTCGTCATCAAAAAATCAACGAGTTTCATGTTAGGTTTTTTGGTTTGCTCCTGTTCTAGCTGCTTCTCCAACTCTTCCTCATACACAGGAGCTTTAACATCTCGAATCACTCCTAAAGCAATAGGCAGACCATTCGCTGGAGCCATCAAACCCAAACGAAGATGCAAGTGTGAATCTTCGCAATGTGCATCATGTGTGAGCACATCATCAAGTGTATAACCCTCTTCTCCAACTGTAACAGCTTTCAGCGCCCATCCATCGCGTACAATTCCCTTTGAGTTATCTTTTCCAAAAAGCATCTTCTCACCATGCTTTAACAAGATTGTATTCTCTTCTCTCCCTTGACGACTAGCCACTTCACTATGAATGTTATCATTGAAGATAATACAGTTTTGAAGTATCTCTATCACCGATGTTCCTCTATGTTTTGCACCAGCCACCATAATATTTGCCGTGTTTGCCATATCTACATCCACGCCTCTTGCAAAAAAAGTTGAACGTGCACCCAAAGCTAATTCAATGGGATAGAAAGGGTCTTCAATTGTTCCTTGTGGAGACGATTTAGAGACAAAACCACGATCGGAAGTGGGTGAATATTGTCCTTTTGTCAATCCATAAATCTTATTATTAAGGAGCAATATATTGATATCTACATTTCGACGTACGGCGTGAATAAAGTGATTACCACCAATAGCCAAACAATCGCCATCGCCCGTTGCGAGCCAAACTGACAATTCTGGATTAGCGATCTTAACACCCGATGCTATAGCAGCACCTCGTCCATGTATAGTATGAAAACCATAAGTATTCATATAATAAGGCAGACGAGACGAACAACCAATTCCAGAGATTACTGCCGTTTTGTGTGGAGGATGTCCAATCTCTGCCATTGCCCGATGAAGAGTGTTGAGCACAGCATGATCGCCACAACCTGGACACCAACGTACATATTGGTCACTTTTATAATCTTTGGCTTCGTATTTTTTTAATATTGTATCTTTCATGATTCTTCTGATTTCTTATTTAGACAATTCCTCCGAAAAAGCTTCCACCAAACTACTAATAGAGAAAGGCTGTCCCTCTATTTTGTTATAAGTAGTAATATTTAATCCCGAAGTATGTTCTTTCAAATAGCCTGCAAATTGTCCACTATTCTGTTCGGCTACGATTATTTTTTTGAATTTACTCAAAGTTTCTTGTGTATTGCGTGGCAATGGAGAGATGAATGTAAAGTGAGCAAAAGCAATTTTCTTGCCCACCTTATTCATACGTTGCACCACATCCAAGAGATGTCCATAAGTACCGCCCCATCCCACTACAATAGTATCAGAAGATGTATCGCCCTGCACTTTTAGCTCAGGAATATAGTCTGCTATTTTTTCAATCTTTTTCTTACGTGTTGCAACCATTTTCTCATGGTTGGCAGCATCCGTAGAAATTGCACGGGTCTCAAAGTGACTTTCCAATCCTCCAATACGATGTTGGTATCCCTCTAAACCAGCCTCAGCCCAGTAGCGAGCATAAGTTTGAGCATCACGTTTGGCAGGATTCCAATCGTCTCCCTTATATTGCGTAATATCATGCGGAGTAATACTCGGATATTTATTTAAGTCGGGAATACGCCATGCCGAAGCTCCGTTTGCGATGTAACCATCCGTCAGAAGAATAACTGGTGTTATATGCTCCATTGCGATTTTACCTGCCCAATATGCCATAGTAAAGCAATCTGTAGGACTTGATGCTGCTAGAACTACAATTGGGGTTTCTCCATTTCGTCCATAGAGAGCTTGGCGCAGGTCGGTTTGCTCTGTTTTAGTAGGTAAACCTGTAGATGGGCCACCACGTTGCACATCCACTACCACAAGTGGCAATTCTGCCATCACAGCCAACCCAATAGCTTCACTCTTGAGAGCAAGACCTGGCCCAGAAGTAGAAGTGGCAGCTAGTTTACCTGCAAAGGAAGCTCCAATAGTCATTGCCACAGCAGCTATTTCGTCTTCTGCTTGAACTGCTTTCACACCCAAATGTTTGAGTTGCACCAGTTCATGTAAAATATCAGTCGCTGGTGTAATTGGATACGAACCAAGAAACAAGCCTCGCCCCGATTTTTCGGCAGCTGCAACCAAACCATAAGCTGTAGCTTGGTTTCCGTTAATATCTATATAGTGTCCTCGCTCTACATCTACCGTATCCACTCTGTAGGTAGGCACATTGAGATGTTGATTGTGTCCATAATTATATCCATCTGCCAATACCTTCATATTAGCATCTACAAGGACAGGCTTTTTACCAAAACGACTTTCTAGAATGTCATTTGCAACATCTAATGTTTGATTAAACAACCAACAGATTAGCCCTAGAGCAAACATATTCTTGCAACGCAGCTTCGTTTTCATATCCACATCCATCTCTGCCAAAGCATCTTTGGTCAATGATGTAATTGGTACTGAAAGAATATACTGGCTTGTTAATCCCAGTTCCTCAAAAGCATTTTCAGTTTTAAACTCAGCACGTTCTAAATCTTTTTGCGTAAAAGAATCACTATCAACAATAATGATGCTGTCTTTTTTCAGTTGCTTTGCACATACCTTAAGCGCAGCGGCATTCATCGCCACCAATACATCGGCGCGATTACCCGCATTGTGCACACTTGAACCTATCTTCACTTGAAAGCCTGACACACCTGAGAGCGTTCCCAATGGAGCTCTAATTTCGGATGGGTAATCAGGGAAAGTGGAAATTTGATTTCCAAAAATTGCAGATAAGTTTGAGAAAATCGTTCCTGTCAATTGCATTCCGTCACCAGAATCGCCAGAGAATCGAACGACTATTTCGCTCACGTCTTTTACCTCTACATTGTCTTGTTTCATCGTACTTTATTTTGATTGTTTTTCAGTCGGTAATATTAGATTCTCACTTAGTGTTAGTCTTCGTGAGCTCGCTTCCATGCTTCATATCCACCTTCTAGACTATATACCTCGTAAAATCCTTCTTGTACGAGATATTCACCTAGGCTTAGACTAGAAATTCCATGATAGCATGCAATAAGAATCGGAGCCTCCTTGTCTGTATTGAAAACAAAGTCAGGAAGATTTCCACTAGACAGATGCACAGCTCCCTCTGGATGCGCTAGAGCATAACTAACATCATCACGAATATCTACAAAAATAGAGTCTTCATTCTTTAGCAATTCTTTTGCTGCCAATACATCTATTTGTCTCACCATCATTATTCCTATTCTCAATTTACGGAAAACGTTTATACATCAATATTCTGTTAGAATATAAAGATATAAGATTTATTGGTTATAAAGGACACGTTTTTCCATTTTATGCTATATAGCATGCCACGAAAAAGAACATTATAAAACAAGTTGTGCTTTTGAGAGATGAAGTGGATTTTTAAATATTATTATTTTGTAACTTTGTATATTAAGGAATAAAATTTAAAATAGATAGCGCTATGCCTGTAAAGATACCCAACAACCTACCTGCAATAGAGATTCTAGAGAAAGAAAGCATTTTTGTAATGAGCGACTTACGCGCCAACGAGCAAGACATCCGCCCGTTGAAAGTGCTTATTCTTAACTTGATGCCTATCAAGGTAACAACAGAAACAGACTTTGTTAGATTACTATCTAACAATCCTTTGCAAGTAGAAATCGACTTCCTGAAGATAGATACACATACTTCCAAAAACACATCTGAAGAGCATTTGTCTATGTTTTACAAAAGTTTTGACGAGGTGAAGGATAGTTGCTACGATGGTATGATTATAACAGGTGCACCAGTAGAACAACATGAAAAAATTACTTTTATCCTTAGTCTTGTTTTCATTTGTAGGAGGGGTTTTCTCAACAGCAA
>JASLEN010000377.1 GCA_030151105.1 Dysgonomonas sp. | reverse complement strand
GGACTATTCTCTGTTGCGGCAGGTTGGAAGTTTAAAACAAGGAAAGATGCAGGTTGGATTGGCTTTGGCTATGTTTCGTTAGTTGTCTTTGTTATTTCTATATTTGCTGTGATGCTAACTTCGGTTTTGTTTTCGGAGGTGGCTTCTCTTGTCAGTTCGTCTTTGTATGAAGGAGGATTGGATGCTTTAGAGCTTTCGGGAGAAATGGTAATTATGGGCTTTGGCATATTTATTATGTGGTTGGTTCTTTTTTTAGCTTTTATAGGTATTGTGCTTTATGTGTTTGGGCTTAAGATGGATAAGTTCTTTAAATTGATACGTAGCTTAGGAAGCTACTTTTTTGTCCCTCTTTTGATGATCGGGTTTGAAGCTTTACTCATTTATGCTCTTCTTTATGGTAATGATATTCCGACCTTTGCAACAGTAATTCTAGTGTTCTTTATTATAGTATTAGGTCTTTCTATTTGGGCATATTTCAAAATGATATTCTTCTCAAAAGGAAAGTTGAAGTGGCAAAGAACTGGTGCAGGCTCATGGGGAGCAGATTGAGTAGTGGAGGATGATGAGGACTTGAATGGCAAAGTTGTTGGGAATGCCCAAACAAGTAAAGAAAAACAGAAGAAAAAAATGATTCCTTTGAATGAAGAATATCTGAGGAAAGTAGATAATTATAGGAAGAAGTAGTATCTTAATATAATTGATTCTATTGATATTTTTTTATATCTTATAATCTGTGAAATAATAATATTGAACTTATGATAATGACTCTTTCGCCAGCTCAAATTCTCGATTTTGAGTCTGATGTAAATATATCCAAACACACATTGCCAATTTATCAACAAGATGCTGATGAATTGAATTCTCTTCTTAAAGGCTTATCTGCTGAAGAAATAAGTAAACTAATGAGTGTCAATCCGCAGCTAGGATATGCTGTGTATGAGTATATCAATACTTTTGACATGAAGGATACTCCTCTTCGACAAGCCGCTTTGGCATATAATGGAATGGTTTATCAAGGATTGGATTTCAATACATTGAATGATCAGGATGTTGAGTTTGCTACTGATCATCTTCGATTATTTTCGGGCTTGTATGGTATGCTCAAACCTTTGGATTTGATAAAGCCACATCGCTTAGAAATGCAAACGAAGTTGGTTAATAGTAGAGGGAAAACACTTTATGCCTATTGGAAAAAAGTTTTGAGTGAGCACTTGGCTAGTGAGTTGGAGAAAAATTCTAATATTTGGGTTAATCTGAATTCCAAAGAATATACAAAGGTAATTGATCGAAAATTACTTCCTAAGGGGCATCAAATGATAGAGCCTATTTTTAAAGAAGCAAAAGGGGATGGAACTTACAAGCAAATTGTGGTATATACAAAAAAGGCAAGGGGGATGCTTGCTCGTTTTATTATTCAGCATCAGTTGACTGATTCGGAGTATATAAAGGGCTTTGATTCGGAGGGATATTCTTATTCAGAACAGCTATCTAATGGTGAAGAATGGGTGTTTATACGTTAGAGATAGTAATTACTTTGGCAGCTTATTCGTATAAAAAGCACTTGGTAAATCCCTTATTTTTAACTAAGTTTGTGCAAGGAATTTAATCACAAAAACAAAAATATATAAAATGAAAAGAGTTGTATTGATGCGCCATGGCGAAAGTACATGGAATAAAGAAAATCGTTTCACTGGGTGGACAGATGTTGATTTAACAGAAACTGGTGTTCAAGAAGCTATCAAAGCTGGGAAACTTCTTAAAAAAGAAGGATTTAAATTTGAAAAAGCTTTTACTTCTTATCTAAAAAGAGCAAACAAAACCCTTAATACAGTTCTAGATCAAATGGATTTGGACTGGATTCCTGTAGAGAAATCTTGGAGATTGAACGAGAAACACTACGGAATGCTTCAAGGACTTAATAAAGCAGAAACTGCTGAAAAATATGGCGACGAGCAAGTGCTTATCTGGAGAAGAAGTTATGATGTTCCTCCTACACCGCTTGCAGCAGATGATGAGCGTTCGCCACTTGTTGACCCTCGTTACAAAGGTGTAGATCCTAAAGAACTACCATTGACAGAGGCGTTGAAAGATACAGTAGAGCGTATTCTTCCATATTGGAATGACGTTATTTTCCCTGAAGTGATGGCTAAAGGTGAAGTGATTGTAGCTGCACACGGAAACAGCCTTCGTGGTATTATCAAACATTTGAAAGGAATTTCGGATGCTGATATCGTTTCTCTAAACTTGCCAACAGCTGTACCTTATGTATTTGAATTTGATGATAATGGTAAACTTCAAAAAGATTATTTCTTAGGAGACCCAGAAGAAATCAAAGCTTTGATGGATGCAGTAGCTAACCAAGGAAAGAAAAAATAAGAAATTCTTTTATAACAATATAAAGAACCTCATTACAGATATGTAATGAGGTTTTTATATTATATGGCTTTGGGTTAGTTACTATCTTCTTTCATCTCTGAGGCTAGTTCTACAGTTCTATCAGAGTAATATACATATTTAGATTCTTCTACAGCATGCTCAATCCCTTCCTGAGATACTTGATAGCCTAGTAGTTCAGAAATTATGTAGAAGAAGGCTAGGCTGTTTACAGATTCTTTATTTGCTTGCTGGTAAGTGTATTTTTTAACTAGTTTATCCAGGTCTATTGATGACCTATTGATAGTGAACAGAGGTATCTCAATTTGATTCCTTCCGTAGCTCATCCCATGTCCTTTACCTATAATTTCTCCATGATCTGAAAAATAAATTAGAACTGCATCTTGATCTTCTCTCATCAATTCGTGCGCTTCCTTTATCAACCTATCAGTATGATGAATTGTTCTATTGTAATCATTTACGTCTTGCGATAACTCTTCATTGTAGGGCAGATGGGCGGCATCAATACTGTCATATCCATCTTTGTAAGCTCCATGGCTACCATTTAGCCCCATTAATATTAATTGCTTCTTGTTGGGGATGATTAAGTCTTTCACTACTGGTATATATTCCAAATCATCTCTAGCAGATATGTATTTATACTTTTGCGCTCCACTTGCTAGCAATTGTAAAAAAGTACCATCATGCTGCCTGAACATACCTGAAAAAGGAGATAGCCATACTGTTTCATATCCACTATCATTGGCCATGTCAATTAGTGACTTTGTATCCAAAAAAGCATCCATATTATGTGGCGAACTTGATGTTAGAAACTGTCTAAAAGCATCTCTAGTGATAGTTGCTGAAGAATAGCCATTGTATAGCGTAACAGTAGAATCATTCTTGGCAATGCTATCAAGATATGGTGAGGTTGGCTGATAATAGCCATAGGCTGAAAGATGGTGTCTTGTTGCGCTTTCTCCAATAATTAAATATATCTTTTCTGGAAGAAGGTTTTCTATTGAATCTTGGGGATAAGTAATTCCTTTTGTCAATGTCTTATTTTCATTGTTATAGAAATTACGATATCTAACTCTTTCAACACCATAATTTATAGCTGTCACTATATTTCCATATAGAATAGGAGCTGTCCTTTGGCTCGCGATTTCTGTATATATCAGTACATTCTCTTTTTGTCGTGAACCAATTCCATGTCTTTGATCTAAAAAACTATACATGTAGTAAGGGAAGATAAGGAGTACATATATTGATAGCCCTATAATTGAAACTTTAAGAGGAATCGGACTCTTCTTTAACTCTCTAACTGACATGGAAATAAGAAACAAAGAGAACACAAACATGGGAACAGCTAAAACCCATATATCTTTAGCCATACTTGCTGCTTCATTTGGGTTAGTGTCCATAATAGAGCCAAATAGTCCAGCATTAAGATAGGTGTTTAGACTATATGCACAATAAAAATTGAGAGTAACTATAATACTGAAAAGTATTGTTGGGATGATGTTATATTTTATTCTTGAGAATAAATGCATTACAAATACTAAAGAAATGGCGCTTAAAGTGAAAGGTTTTTTTTGGTAAACGAAAAACTCAAATTTCCAAGATATGGCACAAAATAAGATAATGCATGCTAATGTAAAGCTGTAGTTTTTGAAAAATGATAATATTGCTTTTGTAATTTGGGCTAATTTTGTCATATTATTGCAAGTTTATTTTCAACAAAGCTAAACAAAAGTTCATATAATAATAAAATTTAGTTAATATTTGATGAGTATTCATTTGGTCTTCATGTTTTTTAGAAACTATATTATAATACAATATGAACTGTAGTTTCGATTAATTAAATTGTGATTGTATTGCTATATTGTACAAATTTATTTATCTTTGCAGCGCTTTATTTTATAAGCCCGTGTGATGGGAAATAAGGGAAGCACTCCTTAATTTGAGTAACACAATTTAAAAAATTAAAAATGAAAACATTTGAACTATCGGGTCAAGCAAGAACAGACCTAGGAAAAAGAGCAACAGTAGCAATTCGTAAAGCTGATAGCATTCCTGCTATTCTTTATGGTGGAGAACAAGCAACATCAGCGACTCACTTTACTGTGACTAATGCTAATGTTAGAAAACTTATCTATAGCCACGAAGTGTTTATGGTTGAGCTTGATATCGATGGAAAGAAACATAAATCAATTCTTCAAGATATTCAATTTCACCCAGTAACTGACAATATTCTTCACTTAGACTTTCTTCGCGTATTTGATGATCGTCCAATGATTGTAGAATTGCCAGTAGTGTTGGAAGGTCTTGCTCCAGGTGTGAGAGCAGGGGGTAGAATGGCACTTGATATGCGTAAATTGAAAGTTAAAGGTCTTCTTGCAAATATGCCTGAGAAACTAACGATTGATGTGTCTCAATTGGAATTGGGTCAAACTATCCAAGTTGGAGAATTGAACTTCGAAGGTCTTGAACTACTTAATGGTGCTAATGCAGTTGTTTGCCGCGTTCAGTTGACACGTGCAGCAAGAGGAGCAGCAGCAGCAGAAAAAGCAGCAGCAGCGAAAAAATAAATTTGAACAAAATTTAAATGAAATACTTAATTGTAGGGTTAGGTAATATTGGTTCTGAATACCATTATACCCGCCACAATATAGGATTTAGGATATTGGACGCTTTTGCAAAGGCGTCCAATATTGTTTTTGAGGATAAGCGTTACGGAGAAGTAGCTGAAGTGCGAGTGAAAAACAAGATTTTAGTTTTGCTAAAACCTTCTACATACATGAATCTAAGCGGTAATGCTGTTAGATATTGGATGAAGGAAGAAAATATTAAACTAGAAAATTTACTCGTTTTGGTTGACGATTTGGCACTTCCTTTTGGTACTCTTCGCTTGAAGGGAAAGGGGAGTGATGCTGGACATAATGGATTGAAGCATATTCAGACAATTTTGAGCACTCAGGCTTATGCTCGTTTGCGTTTTGGAATTGGAGATGATTTTCCGAGAGGGGGACAGGTTGATTATGTTCTTGATAATTTTTCGGAAGAGGAAGAGGAAGTACTAGCAAAAGAAAAATTAGAG
>JASLEN010000349.1 GCA_030151105.1 Dysgonomonas sp. | reverse complement strand
AGGACTTCGCTTTGTGCAAAAATGATTCTGACCATAAAATCATCAGTCAATTCGGGTACGAACTCTTCTTTTTCTACCTCTATCTGCAAAAGTGCCATAACATGAGAAAATTCAAGTTCAACTCTTGAAGATGCATCTTTTGGTACATTTACTTGTGATGCTGTGAGGAGGTTACTCTTATTATAACCATTATCTCTTTGATCTTTCTCTATTTTGAAAATGAGAGATGTAGGGTCTTGGTTTGGATTATCGTTAAAAGGGTAATAGGCGTAGAAACTAAGATTCGCTCCATCATTAGGATAATAGATAGGCGCATTTGGAATCCATTTGTCTCCATCATAAGTTAACTTTAAATTTTCGATATAGTTATTTTCTGCTTGCAGTCCCTTATCGCCTTTTACAGCATAGATTCCAACTTCATCTCCAATTTCCCAAGAGCTTGAAAAGTCTATGTCAGTTGCCATTCTACTTCTAGGATTTTCATTGTTGGCAAAACGTAGATCAAATTCTATAGAGCTAGCCTCCTGAGGTTGAAGTATGCTCTCATTTTCATTATCACAACTCCATAGTAGGAATGGTAATAGAAATATATATAATGCTTTTATTTTCATAATTTTGCCTTTTAAGTGTTCTTGAATTAAAAAGCTAGAACACCACGTATATATGACTCTGTTCTTTTACCATGGGTTTTGACAGCTCCAGTATTAAAGTCCACTGCATCTGCACTATATAAACTATATCCTGTAGAGGATGAGTATATCGCTTTTTTAAATAAGTCTCCACCCATGTTTTTGAGGTTAGTCGTTATCGTTTCGTGTTTAATGTTAGCTAAATACATAGCATATAGCTCATCTATCGCTGGCATATACCATACTCCTACTGCATAAATGTTTGAGTAATCAATAGTAGTGTCTTTGTTTTTATTATGCACCCATTCAAATGCAGGAAAACCAGCCCAGTTATTGTATTTTGCAATAGTTGACATGTTGTATATTCCGTGCGAATCATGCTCTGCACCAGTTGCAATAAATTGAGCTGCCCATGTTACGTAAGTCTGATCAATACTTATTATTTTGCCATGTTTGTTTGCGCTATGAGGTTCTATCCAATAGACTACGCCAATAGCAGGATTTCCCGAAATGAGAATGCCATTTTCGTACACCGCCTTTGGGTCGGGATAATAGTCACCAATCTCATACTCTTCTGCTTCTGCTCCACCCTCTATGGCATCATCATCTTTGCCAATCCATTCAGTGATATTACCTACCGAAATTGAGATGCCTGTTTTATTAACAGTCACTTTGTAGGAGTGAATTTTGCCAGCATAAAATTCGCTTGTGTTGATTGTTGATTCAAACTTGTTGTTGTCAATTATCACAGTCAGTTTTGCTCCATACGAAACTTGTGGTATCACCAATGCTGAGTTGTTGTAGGTTACAATCGTATTCGGAGAGTTTATTTTACTGAAGCTTCCATCTCGCAAATCGAAGTCAGCCTTGGTATTTAAGCCATCTATTGCAATAATAGCTTTAGATATGTCAGGATTACCATCCCCCGCTATCAATTTAAAGTTAAGCTTGCTAAGCTGGTGACCGAATGTTAGACTTACGGCAGAATTACTTTGTTCTACTCTTTTTGCATTGTTACTATATAGTAAATCTATTTCTTTGGGCTGATCTTGTTTATGTACATCTATGGTGTAGATGTAGTTGTCCAACATTGCACTATGTGGATAGTAAGCTATGAAATCAACCTTAGTGTCTCGTTCATAATAAATTGTTTCTTGAGAATCAGCTGGTACAAGATCACTTCTATTCGCTATTACCTTGGCTAAATACTTTCTATTATCAGCTTCATTGACGATAGAAGCTTCGGAAAGCTGTTCATTATTCTTTAGCATAAAGATACCAACAGCATCACTCCTTTCCCATATATCGCCTTCAGTATTGCCTTCCTCCTTAGTTATGGTGTAGGCACTGAATTGCACAGGGATAGGTTCGTCAACTATTGTCTGTCCACTATCTCCACAACTCATTAACAAAAAGAGAAGAAAGAGAAGGGATAGATGTTTTATTTTCATATAGAACTGTTTTTTATCTTTTATAGTTGTAGTTAAAACACTTTTATTAGTCAAATAGTTGAATTTCGATATGAAATTTAGCAGATTTTATTACCTAACTAGCTATATATTACATATAATAGTACAAAGTTATGAAAAGAATATTCTATATCTTATACTTCTCTCTAAAAGTTGTTAGCAAAAAAGAATCACATCAGTAACGCATACTGATGTGATTCTTTAATCTTTAGCCTAGTCTTAGGCTATATTATTTGTAGTATGATAGTTGAAATTCATCAACAAAGAGTGTACTACCTTCACCCACTTGACCTACAACACTTTTTCCAAAAAAGCCAGTCTTCGCAAATACACCACCATAACGACTCGAGGTTGTTACAATAGCAATTTTAGCAGGTTTAGATACCATATCACTATAGTTGATATCAATATTGAAATCGGCATAGTTGCT